>WRHW01000031.1:5351-26156 GCA_009783055.1 Holophagaceae bacterium | reverse complement strand
GCGTGGCAGTCTCGCGTATCCGAAGGATACCGAGAGGTTTTTGATTATGAAGGCTGTTATGCCAAAAAACTTGAAAGCGAGAAAGAAGACTGGCCATGCCTGAATGGCCGGCGTGGGAGCCTCCCCCGCTTGGCACATCCGGCTCAGGCAACGCTTCGCCAAATGCTCTGACCCACCTGTATAGCTATTTCTATAGGGATTATGATGGTGATTCCTAATTTGTAAGTAGTTAGTGTCTAAAAATTTGTGATTTTTTTGTATATTTAGTGCAACAATTTAACAATATTTTTATATCTTGATCTAGATTTACAAATATTGACAAATTACAAAATTGTTGCATAATAATTTTAGAATCTATGGATGAAAAAATGATACAGAGACATGACTACATCAATATTTTGTCACACTACAGAGACAAACCAGTAATTAAGATAGTCACCGGGTTGCGACACTGCGGTAAGACTACTCTTTTCAAACAGTTCCAAGAGCAGTTGAAGAGGGAAGGGGTATCTGAAGAGCAGATACTAAACCTCAACTTCGCCGAGAGCGATCAGGGTATCCAAACCGGAAAAGACCTATACGACTACGTCAAGGCAAGGCTACAGGCCGGAACTAGGCTATATATCTTTTTAGATGGAGTTCACCTGCTACCAGGCTTTATCAGGACAGTATTTGGCCTATCCATGAAAAAAGAATGTGACATCTACATGGCAGGCCCAAGTGCGCATTTGCTGGATGAAGAACATACCGCCACCCTCTCCGGAAGGTATGTAGAAATAAAAATGTTGCCCCTATCCTTCAGTGATTACGTATCTGCCCACACAGGCGACAAAGACGTTGCAGGTCTCTTTGAGGATTTCATAACCAACAGCGCGCTACCTTACGCATTAGAGTTGCCAAATCAAAAAGCTAGAAATTATTATCTAAATGGCATATATGACACCATTATTTTGAGAGATGTTGTCGCAAAGAGCAGGTATCCCGACCTAGCACTGCTACAGGGTTTGCTGGGTTATCTGGCAGAAAACATTGGGGTTACATGTTCGACAAAGAGTATTTTGGATGGGCTTATCTATTCAGGTATCAAATTATCATTTCATACCCTCGAAAGCTACATAGCCATGCTTACCGACACATCGATCATATATAGAATGGGTCGTTACGACATCAAAGGAATACAGTATCTAAAAACAGGGGATAAATACTACGCCTCAGACATCGGATTTCTGACAGCCATCCTTGGAAAAAATAAATTAAACCCCGGACAAATAATTGAAAACATGGTTTTCCATGAACTCCTGCGGCGGGGAAACGAAGTATGTATCGGAAAGGTTGGAATAAAAGAAGTTGACTTTGTTTCCATCGGCCAACAAGGGATTGAATACTACCAAATAGCAGAAACCGTGGTGTCTGCAGATAACATATTACTAAAGCATGAACTAGCACCACTAAAATCGATAAAAGATCATCACCCCAAATTCCTGCTAACCCTCGACCCCACCCCCCAAAAAACCCACAACGGAATCAGACAAATGAATGTGTTGGAGTGGTTGGTTACTTGTCAGTAAGTGACGAGTTTTCATACCAAGTTGCACCCAAACGGGAGCAACTTGGTATGACGGCAATGCGAAAGCAGTGCCCGCAAGTTTTTGAAAATACGGGCTTTGCTCGTGTTTGCAAAAATTCTCTCGGTATCCTTCGCTTTGCTCGGATACACGAGGCAGTCACGTTGCCCTTTCTTGCAATTTGGTATTTCAAATCGCTGTTTGTCTGGTTGCTGGGTTACGTTCATTATGGCGTTTCGCGTTCAAAGCCATTTGAACGCAACCTAGTTTCAGTACACCAGCTTTGCTGTGTACCTAGCTATCATAAGTTCTTCGTTGGTGGGTATTACGCATACTGCCGTGCGAGAGCTTGGTTTAGAGATTAGTCTATTTTCCTTACTGCGACTGGCATTTGCCTCTTCGTCTAGTTGGATACCCAGGAGATTCTTTATCCTGCCACAAACACAAGCCCTAACGCCGGGGCTATTTTCGCCGATACCGGCGGTGAAGGTAATGGCATCAATACCATCCATCGCCGCGGCATACGAACCAATATATTTGACGATGCCATAGCAAAGTAATTCAAAGGTGAGCCTGGAATGGTCGTTTGTGGCCATGCTGTCTTCAATATCCCGGCAATCGCTACTAAAACCAGAAACCCCCTGCAATCCACTCTGTTTGTTTAGCATTGTATTTAGAGCTTTGGCATCTAGCTTTTCTTTTTCCATCAACATTATGATTGCGCCGGGATCGATTGTGCCACTGCGCGTACCCATGATTACTCCCTCCACTGGTGTCAACCCCATTGATGTATCTATTGACTTACCTCTATCAACCGCTGTGATGGATGACCCGTTGCCCAGGTGACAAGTGATGATTTTTAGTGAGTCTAGTGGCTTGCCCAACAGTACTGCAGTATGTTCGGCAACGTAGCGATGACTAGTTCCGTGAAATCCATAGCGGCGGATTCCATGTTTTTTGCATACTTCATGGGGTAGGCCATAGGTATAGGCATAGTCAGGAATGGTGCTATGGAATGCTGTATCAAATACTGCTACCTGTGGCTTTCCGGGAAATATTTCCATTGCTGTTTTGATGCCTAGCACGTTGGCTGGGTTGTGAAGTGGGGCGAGGGCGGAAAGTTCTTCAATTTCATCCAGCACCTTTGGGGTTATTAACATTGGGTCTCCAAAGTGTGACCCGCCGTGGGCTACCCTGTGTCCGACACCTCCAACATCTCTTCCTTTTAATGCTGTTTTGCTGAGTTCATCCATGATTATCTGTAGAGCGTCTTTATGGTCTTTCATGTCTTGCTCTACACGCCCTTTTTCGCCTTGGATAGTCCACCTGACAAAGCCTTCGGGAAGGCCAATGCGTTCTGCAATACCATCCGCAAGTGTAGTTTCATTGGTCATTTCAATGAGATTAAACTTGAGGGAACTTGAACCTGCGTTGAGGGTCAGAATGATCACGGGGCCTCCTTGTGATTACAAATTAACATCTATTGCTATAGACTATACTACATGCTAATTATTACTCACAATTTACAGCAAGTTTACAGATTATAGGGTGACAATAATAATGACCAAGATTGGTCTTTTAATGGAGAATACATGCTCAACATGAGAAACGTTGCAATCACTTCCCTGCTTTTGGTAGCAGGGCTTCCCGCTGTGGCTCAAACCCCCAAGATCACTGGCCTAGCCCAAGTCTGGTATACGCAGATGATGGACAACAACCTCCGCCTCAACTCTACAAGGCAACCTAGTTCTAGTATCTTCAATTCTAGGTTTAATGAAAACGGCTTTACAGTCAGAAGAACTGAAATTAAGGCCGCTGGTAGTGTTGGCGATGACATTGATTGGGAGGTAATGTTTGACCCCTCAATTTCTGGTGACCCAGTTCTGCAAGATGTTTTCATTAAGTACAAGTTGCCCAATAAGATTGAGTTTAGGGTTGGCCAGTTTAAGCGCATGACAACATGGGAAGGTATGCAATCGTCTTCTGATCTACAAATGATCGAGCGGTCGATGCTGGCTCGCCAGTTCGGTGACGTACGAGATAGAGGCGCAGTAGCAAGCATGGGCTTTGGCGATTCCAAGGGCTTCAATGGTCGCGCAAACCTAGGTGTTTTCCAGGGCGACGCAGGGAAAAACCTTGATTCCAACCCACAAAAAGACGTGGTTGTTAGGCTAGACATGAACTACGGAAGCAATCACCAATTTGGCCTATACACATTGCAGGGTGTATCTAATTCGGCTGACAAGGGTGCATTATCTGCTGGAACTTTTGCCGGCACCGGAAATTTTCCGACAGACAAACAAATGATTGACAATTTTGATAAGACAGACCAGTTAGGGGCTTTTTACCGGTTCCAAACTAAAAAAATACATACTTCCGTAGAGCTTATTACGGGGACTCTGGGAAGGGTGTTGCCTACAGTAGGGTCGCCAGCACCTAGCATCAGCTTTCACAAGACCCATTTGGATCAAAAATTCCTGGGCTACGTAGGTACATTTGGCTACACCTTCGGTAGACATTCTTTTGTTGGTCGATATGACTACCTGAACTATAACTCAGGAGATGACTGGTACACGACTTCTAACCCCTACATCGTTACTGAAAATGGTGCCATAAGCGACTACACCCCAGAATATAATGAAATTACTGTTGGCTATACCTATGCGTTTAACCCCGACAGGATTAGGGCCGCTAACATCAAGGTCAACTATGTCAACCGCACTAGTGCAAACTTTCTGAGGCCAAGGGCAGGGCAAACTGGCGAGCAGGGCGGGGATACCCTATATCTTTGCTTCCAAGTCAGCTTTTGATAGCTGAATCTGTTCCTCTTGCAAAAGCCCCGGTTTTGAAACAACGGAGTTGGTAGGGAGGTTGCTCAGTGCTCGCAAGGCTTTGACGCATGCGTCAAGGTCTTACGAGCACTACGTGCTTCTGGGAGTTGCCCTATTTCACAAATTACTGCTACTAAGCAGGATAGGTGGATGTGAAGGCACAGACGAGAAACTGGGTTTTGAAATTATCTTAAAAGCTAAACAGTAGAGCCATTTTCAAAACTGGAAAAAACCCCAGTTTTGAAATTAGCTCTATAAATCAAACAATTCATTAATATCTGCATCCTTAATAACTCTGTGAGATTTCTTCTTTGCATTAGCCAGCATTGAGCGCATTTTTTCGTCAATGGATCTTTTCAGCAGTTCTTCAAAGTTTACTCCGCGCAACTTAAAAAACAGCGTTGGGTCTGCATCAAAACGGGCACCAATGGCATACAAAACTGCGGCCACATGTTTGCACAAATACGCCCAGTCAGGACAGGAACAGGAGAACACAATTTCTTTCGGGCTTGGAAAAAGCTCAGATCCTTTGAATAATTCATCCAGGCCTTTGGGAAATTTGCCCTCAATTAATGCCTGCAAATTATCTATTCTGTGTCCACATCTGGTAGAAAGTTCGACCCATTTGGCCGCATCCAGGGGGGATATTGTCACTTCTACTGTGTAGACCTTTGTGCCCATCACAAGCGCTTTGATAACCCCTCTGTCGATTTTTAGGTCGATGACGAAGCCATTTCTGACATAGGTACGTCCTCTCTCAAGGCGGTACTGAAAATCTGCGTACGATTCGATATTTTCTATCCAGGCCACTCCCCACCATGTTTTAGCAATCTTTTTGCCCTCTATGACCACAGGAGCTATATCAGGAGTTTTTTTTCTGCGCTTTATGATTTCTTTTTCGGCATTAGCGCGTTTTGTCGAAACTGGCACATAGTCAAAGTATCCCCACATTTTTTTGCCTCCTGTCAGAGCCTAAACAGCGAAAGGAGTTCATCATTGCTAAGTTCGGTTATCCATGCTTCACCGGATGCGGCAATGAGTTCCCCAGCAAATTTTTGCTTTTGCTCAATCATCTGGTCAATCTTTTCTTCAATCGTGCCCTTTGCAATAATTTTATGCACCATGACATTCTTTGTCTGACCAATGCGGAAGGCCCTGTCTGTAGCCTGGTTCTCGACGGCAGGGTTCCACCATCTATCAAAGTGGATGACATGGTTTGCGGCGGTCAAGTTCAAGCCAACACCACCCGCTTTCAGAGATAAGACCATAAATGGCACGTATTCCGCACCATTGAACTGTTTGACAAGCTCGGTGCGTTTTTGGACGCGGGTTCCGCCGTGTAGAACCAACCCCCCCCGTCCGAAAACCATTGCAAGGTATTCGGCTAGCGGTTCAGTCATTTCTTTGAACTGTGTAAAAATCAGAACGCGTTCCCGCTTTTCTCGAATCGTTTCGCAAATTTCGCCCAGTAGCTCAAATTTGCCGCTTGCCTTTTCCTCAAACCCGCTCTGTCCCAGGTACTGGTCTGGGTGATTGCAGATTTGCTTAAATTTCATTATGCTGGCAAGCACAAGCCCTTTTCGCGAGATGCCCTCTGCTTCGACCAGGTTGCGCTCCAGCATATCGACCAGTTGGCTGTATAGGGCTAATTGCTTTTTGCTAAGCCCAGCGTAGTCCTTAATCTCGATTTTGTCTGGCAGATCACTTATTACGGATTTATCAGTTTTTAAACGACGCAAAATAAAAGGACTGATTATTTGCCGCAGACGGGAATACGAATCGGCCTCACCCATCCCCTTTACAAAATCAGAAAATTCTTTACGTGTTCCTAATAGTCCAGTATTCAGGAAATCGAATATTGACCACAAGTCTGACAGACGGTTCTCAATAGGTGTACCGGTCATAGCTATCTTGTGCAAAGCGGGTATCTGTTTTACTGCTTTTGTCTGTTTTGTTGCTGGATTTTTAATAGCCTGAGCTTCGTCCAGTACAATGGTGTCCCACTTGTGGCTCCGCAGATTTTCCATCCGAACTGCCATTCCGTACGTGGTTATGAAAAGATTTGCAGACTCTAAATCGAATTTGGCATCCTTCGAATGTAAAACACTATATCTAAGGCTCGGAGCAAATTTATCTATTTCACTTTTCCAGTTGCCGATTAGCGATGCGGGAATTATTAATAGTGCCCTAAAATCGGCTCTTTGGCGGACGTGCTCCAAAAGTGCGAGTATTTGGACAGTTTTGCCAAGGCCCATATCATCGGCGAGCAACGCGCCAAACCCAAAGTTACGCATCAAAGCAAGCCAATCGAACCCTTTTTGTTGATAATGGCGCAACTGTGCTTTGAAATCGCCTCCAACGCTCAAACCCTCTATTTTTTCAGGGTTGAGCATTCGGTTTATCGCGTTGGCCAGCCATTCGCCGTTTGATAGTTCTGCCGTCTTGATTTCCTTGTTTAATGTTTTACCCCCAAGCCCAAGTTGCATTCTCATCGCATCGGCTAGCGTCAGGCCATCTCTCCCTGCCAACTCATCTGCACTTTCATAGACGTGCAAAATCTCACAAAGTTTTTCGTGGTCAACTTCAACCCACCTACCTTTTAGAAAGGCCAGGCCCTCAGTCTGTGCCAGCAGGCCCTCAACCTCCTCCCTAGTCAGTTGCTCATCGCCCAAATAAATGTCGGGATCAAAAGAGAGCATCGCATCAAGGCCAACGACAGATGGTTGTTTATTCCCAACAGTGATAACTGTGCGAATCGCATTGGTTTTTTTAAGCCACCAATTTGGCATACGGCACATAACGCCACATTCCTCGTACAGCGGGATTTCTCGCAAAAACGTATACGCATCGTCCGCTGAAAATTTTAATGGAGAAAAAAGCTCTCCGCTTTCTACAAGGCCGGAAATGAAATCACTTTTGTCTGCAACCTTGCTAACCGATGACATGAGCTGTAAGATCATTTCATCGTTGCCTTTGTACTCAATCAGCGCGTTCTTGAGGGGAAGGTGCTTTGCTTTGCGATTTCCGGCATCAACGCTGTATGTGGAGAGGAAAGCAAACGGATAGTCTTCGGACTTGCTCTCTACAAGATGGAAAAACACCCTTCCAGCAACATTTATTTTTGAATCATTTGCTTTAAGAAATTCCGCGACAGTTCCATCGTAGCAGGCTAACTCGGTGTTAAAAATATTGGACAGTTCTTGCCAATATTTTTTTATCCATTTGAAGCTAATGTGCTCAATTCCATGAACAAAGGGGACTCTGTGCAGAATTGACAAAAGTTCTTCATCCGATGGTTTCGGTGCACATCGAGTAAATTCAATATCAGGATCCCGAGACAAAGAGTTGAGAAAACTGGCCGCAATATTGTGAAGAAATGCGATCGATGGGTGCATGTCAGCGTTTTTAGGCTCAAAACCGAAATAGAACAGCGTTTTGTATCCGTCACTTCCGTCAGTCCTAAATCGCTCGGCCAAATTGCCACCATCGTATCGATGTTCATTTTCTGTACTGACATAGTCAAGCGTTACCCCTTTTTCAATATAGACTGCAATGAGTTCGCGATACATTTCACACCTCTGTCAATGTGAAATAATAGCAGAACTTAATACCGAGCTAATTGCAAAACCCAGGTCAAAGGGAGGATTATGAATTTGCGTTATAGCAGTTGTACTGACATAAAAGAGGCTATAAAAAGTTGAGTTGCTATATACTTCTAAGATGAAGTTTAGTGCGATATTAAGTTCAATCTTGGCTATCAGTGCAGGGGCTTCAGTTGGGGCTGTTTCCCGATGGCTACTTGGGCTTGCCCTTAATACAATTTTTCCGCCAATCCCACTCGGCACTCTGGTGGCAAATCTGATTGGTACATACTGCGTTGGTCTGGCAATTAGCTTTTTTGTCTTTTCTACCGGGCTTGCACCAGAGTGGAGACTGTTTATAATTACTGGATTTTTAGGCTCGCTGACCACCTTTTCTACTTTTTCAGCCGAAGTAGTTGCTCTTTTGCAGGAGGGGCGCATTGGAATGGCCGCAGTTGCGGCAATGCTACATCTCTGTGGGTCTCTCGCAATGACATTCCTTGGCATCGCCAGTTTTTCTGCTTTGCGACAGACATAACACTGAATGATTATCTATCTAGCTGTTGCAATCTTTCGGCTTCGAATGCTGTGCGCAGTGGTTCGAGGATTGGTTCTATCTGCCCCTGCATAAAGGTTTCTAGTTGGTGAATCGTTACATTTATGCGATGGTCGGTCACTCGGCTCTGGGGGAAGTTGTAGGTTCGTATCTTTTCTGAGCGGTCTCCGCTACCTACCTGAGATTTTCTTAGGGCAGACTCTTTTGCATCTTGCTCTTCCACAAGTTTTTCAAGTAGACGAGAACGCAGGACTGTCATTGCCTTTGCTAGATTTTTTAGTTTGCTACGCTCATCCTGGCACTGAACTACTGTGTTGGTTGGTAAGTGGGTAACTCGGACGGCAGAATATGTTGTGTTTACCCCTTGGCCTCCCTTGCCTCCAGAACAAAATTCATCTATCCTGAGGTCTTTTTCGTTTATCTGAATGTCTACTTCTTCGGCTTCTGGCATTACTGCCACAGTTGCGGCTGATGTATGAACCCTGCCTTGGCTCTCAGTCTTGGGAACTCTCTGCACTCTGTGAACACCTGATTCAAATCTAAAGAGGCTAAATGCGCCATTGCCTTCAATTTGGGCAATGACCTCTTTGATGCCTCCCATGTCGGCTTCATTTTCGTCTAGCACTGATACTTTGAATCCACGCCTCTCTGCAAATCTTACATACATCCTAAATAGCTCGCCTGCAAACAAAGCGGCTTCTTCTCCGCCTGTTCCTGCCCTTACTTCCAGAATCACATTGCGGGCATCTTTTGGGTCCTTAGGTATCAATAGTCGCCTTAGCCCTTCTTCGCCTTCTTGAATAGATTTTTTCAAACTTGGTATTTCACCCTGAGCCATCTCTTTGAGTTCCGGGTCTGAGTCTCTGTCAGAAATGATCGATTCGGCCCCCTCCAGTTGTTTAATGAAACTTCTCTGGGTTGACCATGCAACAACTACAGGCTCTAGCTCTGCCCTGAGTCTAGTCAATTCAATTAGTCGCTTTGAGTCGCTAACATAGCCATGGTCTTGGAGTTGAGCTTCAACCTCCTGAAATTTGGCCTCTAGAGCTTCTAGCTGATCCTGCATTCTATCCTTTCATAGCAATCTAACTCTAACGGAATTACTTTTTTTGAGACAAAAATAAAACGAGCCGATACACATCGGCTCGTTTTCAGAAATGGCAACGCTACTTGTTTGCGGTTGTCTTTGCGTACTTCTTGTGGAACTTCTCAACCCTGCCTGTGATGGCTACTTCTCTTTGCTTACCAGTATAGAATGGATGGCAGGCCGCACAGGTTTCTACGCGCAACTCTGGTTTGGTTGAGCGGGTATTAAACTCGTTGCCACAGACACAGTGGACAATTACTTCGTGCATTGTAGGATGAATATCTGGTTTCATGTTACTGGACTCCTAAGGACACCATGGCATAATCTCACGTTGGTACTTTACTACGGTATTGACAAATTTTCAAGGTTTATTTTTCTAGTGGGATCGACCCAATACGCCACTGGATATAAAATTAATTCGACCACATAAAAAATCAGGAGGTCTACAAGTGGCTCTTCTAACAAACAAATTTATTTCACCATGCTAATCGATGCTCATTGCCACTTGACTGGCAACTACCAAAAGGACACTGATACGGCCAACATTCTTAGCCGTGCTATGACTGCTAACGTGGCAGGCATGATTGCGGTTGGGACTGACCTGGAAGATTCCAAAGAATTGCTGGAACTGGCAAAGAAGTATACAAATATTCGCCTTTCGCTGGGCATCCACCCCCATGAGGCAAAAACTTGGATGCCGGATACCGACCGTGGATTAATTGAACTTTTTAGTTCGCCACTGGCTCTATTTGTGGGAGAAACTGGCCTAGACTGGCACTATGATTTGAGTTCTAGGGAGCAACAGGAAAATGTATTTCGTAATCAGATCAGATTAGCAAAAACTATTAACAAACCCCTGATGGTTCATACTCGCTCAGCTCCGACTGCTACAATAAAAATATTGGAAGAAGAGGGAGCGTCCCAAGTGGGAGGTATCATACATTGTTTTACTGAGGGCGTTGACTTCGCAAAGAGAGCTGTAGGCTTGGGTTTTTACATCAGCTTTTCTGGCATTTTGACCTTTCCTAAAAATAATGAATTGATTAAGGAAGCGGCTATGTGGGTTCCAGAGGATAGACTGTTGGTAGAAACTGACGCGCCATTTCTGGCTCCAATCCCGCATCGGGGAAAGCACAACGAGCCAGCTTATGTAACCTACACTGCAAAATGCCTTGCAGACCTGCGTGGATGTGACTTTTCGCGGATCGAGATAGCTACCACCAACAATCTAGAGGCTTTATGTGGCTGGCGACCTGAGGAAAATAGTGAATTAACCTAATGATACCAAGTTGCACCCGATAGGTAGCAACTTGTATGAGCTACAATAAGTTAAACTGCTGTATATAATTTGGTTATAGATTTGATGCAAACTGCAACAATTTTCCTCAGAGAATGCAATTTCCCAAATTCCTGAAAAAAGTTACAGATATAGCGTTTACGCCACTGTTAAATGATTCTTGAAAGCTAAAATCGAGTTGGCACAGCTTTCGCTTGTTGCATAACGGGGATAGATTGTTCTTCCCCCCAAATTTTAGCAGGAGGTAGTTATGTTTTCGTTTTTTGGCCAAACCCACGCCCCTAGGTTAGTAGCACTGTTAGTTCCGGCGGCCATTATCTGTCCAGCCCCTGCATTTGCCCAAGAACCTGATGAATACCTTGGGGAGCGACCAGAACAATATGCAATGGTGCGACACATGGAAGGCAATATTAGGATAAGCAAGGGGGGGAGTTTTGAAGAACTCACAACTGGTACTCCCATAGCAGAAGGGGATATTATCGACAGCTATGGGCGCGGCATCATTCAATTTGGGGATGGTAGCAGGATGGCCTTTGGCGAGCGCACCCGCCTAGAGGTTGCCACCCTCTTTGATGATCGGGATGGTAGCATACAAGCCCTGTTTCGGTTAGAACAAGGGCGGATTAGGCTATTAATTGGCCCGCAGAGCGGAGCCTATTTCAGGATAGATACGCCATCAGGTGGTATAACCCTCGAAAGCAGGTGCAATGCCAGTCTAGAGGTTGGGTCAGACCGCTCGACTCGTTTGAAGGTTTTTTCTGGCATTGTTGCATTTCGCAACAAAGTTGATGTCGGCAGTATACGAGCGGGCGAACGCTTAGTGATATACAGCGAAAACGACCGTCTAGATCGTGCGAGGACATTCAACACCTACGATCAGGATGCCTTTGAAGTTTGGGCTGAACGGCAAATAACCTATACAAGGTCTGAAAACAGTCAATACGTTCCTTCTGAAATCAGATACTATGCCGACACCCTCGACAACCTTGGAGAATGGGTACGTGTGGTAGATGTTGGCTGGTGCTGGCGACCACGCGTCACCGTTGCAGGGTGGAGACCGTACTGGCGAGGCCACTGGGGGGCATATAGGGGGGGAATGACATGGGTTAGCTACGATCCCTTTGGATATGTTACACACCACTATGGGCGTTGGGGATGGAGTTCCGGCTATGGTTGGTACTGGATACCAGGAGTTTATTACAGCCCTGCTTGGGTTGCATGGAATGTAGTAGACAGTTTCTTTGGCTGGGCACCATTAGGCTACTACAATCGCCCAGTTTATTGGGGATACAACAACTGGCACCATGACCTTTGGAATGTGGTTCACATCAGGAATATTCACAACAGAAGCTTATACAACCATACGATATGGGACAGAAGCGTGAGTAGCCACTTCCCCAGTTATCAGGTGGGCAACAGAAGTCTCGCTCCAGCTTGGAGGCAAGGCCCCCTGATTGTTACTCGACAGGAGTTTATTAACCCAGATGCCAACCTGTTCCGGAGAGCCTTGTCTAGAGAAGTAGCAACCCAAAGAATAATAGCCTATGAGCGACAGGCAGGTAGGCAACTGGTAATCAGGAGGGATGTGGTTCCAAATAGCCCAAACAATCCTAGTGGCTCCCGCAGTGTAATTGGAAATCGCCCCTTTGAAGATCATTCCACTCGGCGAGTCCTGATAGAACGACCTGTGACTAGGGTTACTCCTAGGCCATCAGGACCCACAGGGGGTGGTAGTCGGACTGCACCAGGAAACAACACCGTACGAACACCTGACAGAAACACAAGTCCATCCGACCCACGCCGAAATATCGACACAACCAATCGCAGTGTTGATATGAGGGATACAAGGAGGGGAGAGGCTCAATCAGGACAAGGTCGCCAGACCAACACTCCGCCTCCGTCTCGCCCACCTGAAACTAGAACACCAAGTAGGTCGGATGCCCCGCCTCCGTCTCGCCCACCTGAAACTAGGCCACCAAGTAGGTCGGATGCTCCACCAAGTCGAGCCACAGATAGGGAGGCAACGCGTGAAAGCAGACAGAGTAGCCCAAGTAAGGCTCCATCAACAACTACTCCAGCACCTTCAAGAACTTCACCTCCGCCTTCCAGAAACGCATCGCCACCAGCAAGGAGTAACCCACCAGCCCGCACCTCCCCGCCTCCAGACAGGAGTAGGAGCGTAAGGCGGTAAATACACACTTGTGAGCCTCTTGCAAAACCAATGAGTATTTTGAATTTCAAAAGCCAATCGAGCCACACTGGCGTATGTCCTTTCGCAAGATTTCCCGCATTGGTAGGTAGCATATAGCAGTTCCCATATTACGTGGCATCATACCCACAATGTTTATACCAAGTTGCTACCATATGGGCGCAACTTGGTATAAATAATTGGCCAATGACCAAAACTGATTACAAATTTGCTACCTTGGTGTCGAACTCCCATTAGTTAATTTGCTTTAATATATCGGAATTGCTACAATGGTTTATTCGGAAAGTAAATGGCAAAAGTAAAAAACAACAAGGTAGAAATACAAACCATTTTCAAAGAGGCATGCGACAGAAGAGAATCTCTCATTTTTGTCACACCTTACCTGAGGTTTGAGTCCAATTTTGTACACTTGGATGGCCATGAAGTCCACGCCAGAGTGACACTGGGAAGGGGCGATGCGCTGTCAGCACTGAGTGTTGTTGACCTTAAATTACGGTTTCCATATGCCTACAGCTTCTTGGAAGCCCCCGCAAAATTGTTAGGGCCAGGGCTTTATGAAGGCATCAGAACCATAAGGTTTGCTCTGCCTGCAATGCTTTACGAACATGACGACCGCAAGTCTTTTAGGGTCGATCGGGGTGTTGGAAATATTATTGCAACTATAGGTACACCAGCTAACCAAATAATTGTTGCTTCGGTAGTAGATATAAGTGCCCATGGTGCAAAACTGAGCATCAGAGACGGTGTGCATAATTCAGACCTAAAAGCAAATGACAAAATTTCTCTCTCTATTCCAATACCTGGTATTGTCACGATCAATATCAACGCCATCATTCGCTACATGGAAAATGGAGAATTTGGGCTTGAATATACTAGTAGGTTACCTGCTTCGACAATGGATCCACTTGGCAGTTGGATTTTTATTAAACAAGAAGAAGAACGAGGGCGCATCGATTTCCGTAGGAGCCAAAACGAACATTGGACAGACGGCGAGGTTGATGGCACAGGCCGCACCAAGGATCAAGGTGGCATTCTTGCCATTACTAGTGATGATGCTCTTGAAGAGGCTCTCAAAAAATTATTGTCAGAAGAAAACAAGTTTTATAGGGCACAGCCCACAGCCGGTTCCATTAAAAAATTGCTAGAAAAAAGGCCACACTTAGTAATTTTTCATATTCCTGACAATAATTTGGAAGTAAGGCGACTGTCGAAATCGCTGATTGGCCTCATCCCTATGGATATACCTACACTGCTAATGGGTACTGGGATTGACAGCGAAGCACTTTCCGAGCTGGGACAGGAATGGAAAGTTGCATCCTCAATTGTCTATACAAAAGAAAGAGGTATTCTCATACATCGACTTGTTTTGGGAATGATTCGCAAGCACTTTGGACATGGCGAAAGCCCAATGGCCCCAAAAGATTTTTAGCGGAGAAAAGATGAAAGATGGTCTTACCTTTGAAATATGCCTTGATTCTGCTGAGTCTTGTGCAAAAGCACAAGAGGGCGGGGCAGATCGCGTAGAGCTTTGTTCTGCACTAATGGAAGGTGGGCTCACCCCCAGTTGTGGCATGATAAAAGAGGCTAGAAAACTACTAACTACTACCAAACTTTTTGTGATTATTCGCCCTAGGGGCGGAGATTTTTGCTATTCGGACACTGAGTTTGAGGCAATGGGGCATGATATAGCGATGGCAAAAGAACTAGGGGCAGATGGCATTGTCGTTGGCATACTTATGCCGGATGGTTCCATAGATGTTAAGCGCACCAGCCACCTTGTTAAACTGGCTCGTCCACTACCGGTAACTTTTCATCGTGCTTTCGATATGGCAAAAGACCCCTTTAAGGCGTTAGAAGAAATCATATCTATGGGTTGTGAACGCATTCTCACGTCAGGCCAAGAATCCAGTAGCCTTGAGGGCACTGACTTGCTGGCCGAACTGATAGTGCGAGCAGGTGATAGAATTATCATCATGCCTGGTGGCGGCATCAGAGAAAGAAATATTAAAAAAATTCGCGACCTTACTGGTGCAAAGGAATTTCACTTCTCGGCTTTTGAATCTGTTGAAAGTAAGATGACCTTTCGTAATACAAGGGTGTTCATGGGCGGTACGCTACGTCCCCCTGAATATTCTCAAAATTTAACTAGTCGATCCAGAGTTAGTACATACATTGAAAAGGCAACAGAGTAAAATAATCTACAGGAGGTTTCAAATGAAGTTACTAAAAATCAGCCACCTCGGAATTGCTTCTCCTTCCTTGCAGAGTGCAATGGAGAACCTAGACCGCATTTTCGGCATCAAGCAAGAACATATTGAAGAAGTTGCCGATCAAAAAGTTCGCACCGCTTTCTATCCAATTGGTGAGAGCACCCTAGAATATCTGGAGAGTACAGACCCCGAAGGCCCCATTGGAAAATTCTTAGAAAAAAAAGGGCCTGGGATACACCACTTGGCTTTTGAAGTCGATGATGTTGATGCCGCTGTCCAAGAGCTCCTAGACAAAGGTATTCAAATGATTGATAAAGCTCCGCGAAAGGGAGCGCATGGAAACCGCATTGCATTTATTCACCCAAAGGAAACTGGGGGAGTTCTTATTGAGATTTGTCAGCCTAGTGAAAAGCACTGAACATTGAGGCAATTTCAAAACCATGTTGTATGTCTGCGCCTCCATTTCGCCGTGCCCTCCAAAGTAGCACCCGGCTTTATATTGGTACAGCCTACCAACTCCGTTGCTTCAAAACCCTGACGGGTTTTGAAAATGACTTATTAACTAACAGCTTTTGGATGGGGCATGTCTTTTATCTCGCGATTTTTTTCTGGCTCTAAGGATGAAAACCTGCCGGGTCTGGCAGAACTATTAGAGGCAAGGGGCGTTGCCCCCCAAGCTCTAAATTTTGATGAGAATTTTTTTAGGGACTTTGATTCATTAAAGGCTTCTGAAAGGGCAACGGTAGCTGATGCCATTGCTTCCCTTGTTGCGCAAGGGCTTCCCATGCCACCGCCATGGAGCGAAGCTCAATATGAGCTTCTTCCAAAAATAATTCCTACATGGCAGGGCGAGCGCGATCCATATTATTACCATCCATGCTTCGACAAACTTTCCAAGATGTTGCTGGCAAGTGGGCAACCTGTGCCACCAGAATGGTTTGTAATATGGGACATTGGTGAAGATGAGGCGATGGACATCGCAACTGACCATCTGGAAGAGCTATCGAAAGAAAAGCCCTTTGTAAGATTGTCTACAGGAATTTATCGTTCAGATTTTGGGGATGGAATAGACTCATCACGAGTGCTGTTGGCACATCATTGGAATCAACTTTTCCCCGGTCAAAATACTTTTATAGCCATTCCAACAGTTGACACCCTACTGGTTGCACCTCAGATTTTATTGCCGAAACTTGCAGAGGCGATCGGTGAATCGGTTAGTAACTCAATGAAGGAAACAGGTCAAGACTTGTTGGCAGTCACCATGTATCAATGGGTTGATGGCAAGCTAATGCCTGCGAGCCTACAGGAACCCCATCCCATGATTCAGCCACAGCGCGAATTTCGCCAGATGGATACTGTGGCGGCATATAACGCTCAAACTGAGCCTCTGGCAAAAATGCAGATTGGCGAACCTTGTTCTTTAGGTTTAATCAAGACACAGCAAGGTCGGACGCTGACTTTGACTACTTGGATCGAAGGTAGACCTGCTATTATACCTGACTCTGACCTATTGGCTTTTATGTCCGCAAAGGGAAGGCCCCTAGGGCTTTACTGGAGGCAGACCATACCTCGCCTAAACCGAATAAAGGGAGTCCATGTAGACATTTGGGGACCCAGAAGATTGCTTTTTAGTGAATTTCCGAACGCTGAAGAGATGGAGCAGTTAGAATGTTTTGCCCCATCAGATGTCCATGCACAACTTCTTGACCCCAAGGCAACCAGACAACAGAATCGCCCCCCGCAATCCCAGCAAAACCACGCCGCTTCTGCCTCTGCTTCTTCCAACAGCCCCGTGCCAGCCCACCTGCGGGGTTTGAGCCTAGGTGTGCAGGGCGATACTCAAGATTGAATAATGCGCTGTTTAGACTTATTAAAAAGGCAAACTTCATATGACAGTTTTTGAGGATAGAGCCTCTCTTCTGAGCTAATTGGATAGTCATGTCTTGCAATGTACTTACTGTCGTTGAACTTTTGGAGCATCAATCAATTTGTCGTGTGACATCGGCTGGGGGAAACATTTCAGGTGCTTCATGGCTCAAAAACCTCTTGGTGCGTGCCGCTAGTGCATCCAAATCCTGAAGGAATCTAACCCTCTCTAGCTTTATGCTACGCATCTGTATCTCTAGTTTGACAACGTGTTCTTGGGCTTCTCTTACGAGTTCTTCAGCCTGAAATCTAGCCTCTTTTTGAATTAGGTCGCTCTCTCTCTGCGCCATTTCCATCCATTCTTCTTTAGTCTTTTGAGCCTGCATAAGCGTTTCTTTGAAGATGCGATCCTGATCCTGATACTGCACAATGCGCTCACGTAAATCCATTACTTCATTGCGTAATTGTTGGTTTTCTCCCAGCAGATCTTCCCAGTCAGAAGCCACTTCCCGCAAAAAATCGTGTACCTCGTTGGAGTTTAGTCCCCTGAAGGTGACTTCAAACTCACGCCGCTGTATGTCTCTGGGTGTATATTTCATAAATATCCATGCAATCAGGCTTGCCTTAATAGTCCCTTCAGAAACATAAGCAAAAATATTGCCAACAATGGGCTGAAATCCATTCCACCAAATGTTGGCAAAATTACCCTAAATGGTAATAACAATGGATTTGTTATTGAATGTACCATTCTTGTGACAACATGGTTTTTGGCGGCAGGAAACCAAGTTAGGATGCTACCCAAAAGTATCACCCATACAAGGCATTTCAACAACCAATCTGCGATAATCAAAGGCATGGACAAAATTCCTCAAATAATGATGATAACTTAATTATGCGGAGACTTGGATGAGAATTGGAATATCTTGTTATTCGACCTATGGTGGCTCTGGTGTCGTGGCAACCGAAGTTGGCAAGGCGATGGCGGCCAGAGGCCATGAAGTGCATATTTTAAGCCCCTCACTGCCCCCCAGATTGATTGGCTTTGAAGACCATGTAACCTTCCATGAAGTCTCTGCAAACCCATATCCACTTTTTGAAACAGACCTTTTTTCTATCGCCCTAGCATCCATGATGGCTGATGTGGCCGATAGGCACCAATTGGATATCATCCATGCCCACTACGCCATACCCCACGCTAGTGCCGCCCTACTGGCACGGATGGCGCTAGATAACAAAATAAAAGTTGTAACAACCCTCCATGGTACCGACATTACAGCAGTTGGAACCCATCCCAGCTACTTGCCAATGGTAAAGCTGGCGATACGTGATAGCGACGCTGTTACAGTTGTTTCTGAATATCTCAAACATGAAACGATCAACAAATTCAACGTCAGTCGTCATATAGATGTAGTCTATAACTTTGTACTGCAAACAGATGTTGAAGAAAATATCACCGATTGCAGACCTTGGTTGTCACCAGACAGCTCCCCGGTGATAACACATATATCCAATTTTCGCCCTGTAAAGCGAGTTATGGACGTTATCAAAATTTTTGAGGCTGTTCACAAAGACTATCCCTGCAAGTTGGTCATGGTAGGAGATGGCCCTGACCGTATGGAGGCAGAAAATTACGTACGAGAAAAAAAAATAGACGGCGATGTAAGGTTTACCGGTAAACAGCTTGACATAGCATCTGCGCTGGCATGTTCCGATGTATTTTTGTTGCCAAGCTACACTGAGAGCTTTGGGCTTGCCGCACTTGAAGCGATGTCACATGGCGTGCCGGTGGTTGCCAGTCGAGTTGGAGGTATTCCCGAAGTAGTAAGAGATGGACTGGACGGCTATTTGGCAGAAATTGGAGATATAGAGCAGATGGCTAAATATGTTTCCCTACTTATAACAAACCCTCACTTGAAGGCAGAAATGGGAAACAGAGCAAAAGAGAGGGCGACAAACACCTTTGCAGAAAACCCGATAGTGGATCAGTACTTGGCAATTTACCAATGCGTTTTGGAGAAACAGTAAAACTAGTATCATGCGGAAAAAACTGTCATATCTTTACACTAGTGTCCAATTATAGATCAAACAATGACGGGTGTCTACAAGCAGTATCCGGTGGGACAGAGAATCTTTGATCTGTAAACACTTGTAAAATGGACATTTTTTCAAAAACAGCTATGCTCAAAATCTGTAAAATAGTGTAGAGTGTGTGGTGCAGTTTGAGTTGCTTTTTTACGATAGCAACGAGGACGTAAACCGAGACGGCGACCCATATTTGCGTCTTTACGGCATTCTCTGATGTTCCGTAAAACGCCTTGATGCGAAGGTGTTGTTTGATCCACTTAAAAAACAGCTCAACTTGCCACCTTGCTTTATACAGACGGGCTATATCAATGGCTGGTATGGTGAAGTTGTTCGTAAGGAAGACAAACTTTTTGCATGTCTCGATGTCAACGTAGGAAACACGGCGAAGCGGGTCTGGATACCCCTTTGATGTGCTCATCCCTGTTAAGCCTGGACTCCCGAAAACACATAACGATAATTCATCTAAGTGTTTTGATTTCAATAATTAAATGAATTTCATTGCCTCGTTATGAGTCAACACATAACAAGACGACGAAATTGACAATTTTGCTAATAAAATCATGCTGTTTTTGTCAACATCGTTATGAGTTAAACGGGAATCCAGGGTTAAGACTACAGTCTGGTCACATCGTAGCCCAGAATCTTTTTCTACTGGACGTGAATATCGGCGGTTATATCGAGTGTTCCGTTTAGCCCTTGTCACAAAAAACGCTTGATTCAAATGGATATTATGCAAACGGGTAAAATCCAAATAAGCCCTGTCCATGACGTATAAAGCACCTGGTTGTATCGCAATAATGTCCATAGCATTAACATCAGCTACGTTTCCGCTGGAGATATTGATGAACTCAGGTATATTCCCTCTGAGGTTGAGCAACGTGTGCAACTTGATCGCTCCCTTTGTTTTCCTGAAATGAGCCCATGGAAAGAGAGACAGGCTAAGGTCTATAGTTGTAGAGTCAAGCGCATACGCCACGTTGCTTAGTTCGATACCGAAGCTATCGTCTTTATAGAGTGGAAGTGCCATTGCTATTAGTTCTTTGGCAAAATCAGCACAGATACGCCAATCGCGTCTTTCATTGGCATAAGCCAAAGTGCTACGGGCAATGTTTCCCCTAAAGCCCATGTGGTAAAGCTTGGGTTGCATTACTCTCAGACATGTCTCGATGTCTCGCAGGCTTTCACGATAGGTCAATTGTGCAAAAGCCAAACATAGAAACTGATCCATACATGAAAAACTCTGAACCTTGTAGTCGCCGTCATAACGCTCGACACAACGGTAAAACGCTCTATGCGGCAAACAATTCATGAGTTGAGCAAAAACAGTTGATTCGATTGGCATGGGCAATACCTCGCAATGCAAAGTATTGGCAAAAACTAAATGCGTTTTCCATATCGTTTTGACAAAAAACTCTAAAATGTCACTGACTTATCAGCGTTTTATTGGTAATCCCCAAAAAATAGTTGGACAGCAATGACCATTCCCAGAAACACAGAATATAGTCGTTTGACTTGTGA
>WRHW01000031.1:0-5251 GCA_009783055.1 Holophagaceae bacterium | reverse complement strand
AATTAAATGAATTTCATTGCCTCGTTATGAGTCAACACATAACAAGACGACGAAATTGACAATTTTGCTAATAAAATCATGCTGTTTTTGTCAACATCGTTATGAGTTAAACGGGAATCCAGGATGTCAACTCAGTCGGCGCAAATTCACCATCTCATAAGAAGAGAGATTGCAGTCCAATCACAATTGAAATCCTTGTCTCCAGGTTTGAAGCCAAGTAGCTTGGTGTATTTAACCTCAAATCCTGCGGTTAATCTGCTGTCGCGCGACATCCAGCCTAAGCCACCAGATACAGCGGGGCTGGTTTTGCTACCGGATTGTTGCGCTGTAAACGCAGGAGTTTTTAGAGAAACAGAAGCAAAACCAGGAGCAACAAAAAAATATGCTCCCTTTGGCGTACGCCCCAGTAAATCTAGGGATGCCATCAAAATTGTTGCACCAGTTTTACTATCGCTATCATCATCTTTTTCGTTAAAACTTACCCAATCTAACCTGCCGCGAGTTGCAAAGCCTACACTCCAGCTTCTTTCAACTGCTAAGGCTAAATTAAAACCTGAATTTGTGCCATCAGATAGGTTCCCCATGGCTTTTGCATAGCCAATCTGAAAACTCCCATTGTATTTTTTGAAATCTTGAGCCATCAGCGAGGAAGATGCAACCAAAGCCGTTATAATGCCTGTATAAAGGCTCTTGAGATAAAAAGTGTGACATTTCATGCCGTTCTCCTATGGAATTTGGGAAGCATTAATCCCCAGTGGAATAAATTGTGTAAACCGGTCAATATTTTTGCTGTATTCTGACTCCCGCTCTTGTCAATAAATTCAAAGCATCGTACAGTTCCAGCGTCTCTGTTATGGCATCGACATTTTCCCTTAACAGAGTGACATTCACTGAGCGGGAACCACGAATGCTTGCTCTGACGTTTCCGTATCTACTCACGCTAATAGCACGCAAAATTCTTTCTGGCCCAGAAATCAATCCTTCTTCTGTCACCAGCCCATTCGCTAGTGACCAAACATTGTCTACTTTGCTTGCTTGCGTTTGGACCGTCGCATTAACATTATTATTGTTCGTAGTAATCGTGATGGAATTGTGATTAACATCTGTCATTTTTTTATGATTCCACCTAGAATAAGCGACTAGCTTCCCGTCCTTTATTTCTGCGAATAAAGAAAAATATTCAAATGGATTATCATTGTTATGGTATGACTCTCGCTGTTTTTTTTCAAATTCAGGCAAAGACTTGTTTACACAGGAAACTCCATTCCTGTTGTTCCTGTAAGTAAATTTAGGCATCAGGCGGTTAATTGTTGCTTTTGCTATCCGAATGTTTTCCTCTGTTGTTGGTAATGGTTCTCTTGAGAAACTGCTCAAGCCATCCGAAGTGGGTGTCGTTGCGGTTGTCGAAGTTGCTGAACTTGCACCTACGCCTGCGGGTTGGCTAGCAGATGTCGAACTGGATGAAACCCTCAGATTCACTGTTGACCCAGGAGCCACATAGCTACCAGTCATTGGGTCTGAGCCAATAACGCATCCTGTTGGCATACTGCTGGTATTATCTTGTGTTACCCTCCCGACTTTAAGACCGGCTGAGGTAATCTCCCTCTCAGCCTCAGTCTGTCGCTGACCGATAATACGAGGTACTAGCACTTGTGCTGGGCCAGAAGAAATAATCAAATTTACCCTTAGCGGAAACGAGCCAATGTCTGTTACGTTTTGTTCCATCACCTTCCCAGATGGTACTGTGTTGTTGTTCTCGTATCTGGACGACCCAACAACATGGCCCGCAGATTTAAGTGCGTTTTCAGCTTCCTCAAGCGTCATGTTTCGTACGTTTGGTATCTTTACCTCCTCCACAGTCCCGGTAGCATTTCTGGATGCCCGCTCAATTGGCCTTTGAGGCACTGCTACTTCTGGCTTGCTTTCAGCAGGAGTAAGGGTTGGGGTACTCACGCTTGCGTTACTGCCTCGCGGCGCAATTTTCATTAATGGATTGGTTCCAGTAACCTGGGGCAATTCAGTACCTGAGCCTTTAGTTACGAAGACTGACAAGGCTCTTGAGTCGTACCTGCCACTATCGATGCGTTGACTACCGCCATTTTTCCAAACCATTGCCTCAGTTATTCTTCGGTCATCTGCTTGGACTTCTCTGCCAGCAACATATACATTCCCTTCCAATACACAAACTGAATTGGCGTAGGCAGAGTAACGCCCATAACCCACATTACTCACATTTTGTACGATGCCGTTTTTCCATAATTTGGCTACAGTTGGGCTTTTTTCGTAATCCTCTTGCCCTACTACGTAGATGTCGCCATTCGAGATGGTTACGCTTTGTGCAACGGCTTCACGGCTTCCATCACTGAGGTCATAGGGGATGCCATTGATCCAAAGTGTAGCAACTGCCTTTCCCTTGGCATTTGTATCAAAACCAGCGACATAAACATCGCTACCTTGCACAAAGACAGACTGCGCCCAGGCTCTTTGACTCTTTGGTTCGCTCAGACGTTGTTCGGTTCCATTCCTCCAAAGGGTGGCAATATGTTTGTCTTTTTCATCTTTGGTATATCCGGCTACATATACATTGCCATTTGAAACAAAGACCGACAGGCCAACAGCATCAGTAATACCATTGCTGAGGTACTGAGCTTTTCCATTTTTCCATACCGTAGCACGCTGTTTGTCGTCTGCGTTCTTTTCGCGTCCAGCGGCATAGACATCGTTGCCGTCAATGTAAATGGCGTTTGCGAAGGCATCGTTATTGCCGTTGGTAAGGCTCTGGGCAATGCCGTTCTTCCAAATCTTGGCAACATTTATTCCTGTATAGTCCTTCATGCCGCCTGCTACATAAACGTCTTTGCCTACTACAAAAACTGCTTCGGCAATGCTGTCGCCAGGACCGCCTAGCCTTTGGGCTACACCGTCTATCCAGAGCATGGCATTCCTGGTTCCGTCATTGCGTCTCTCATATCCCGATGCGTAAACTGTGATTTTGTTTCTTGCGGCAATTTTGGATGCCCTGATGGAAGACCCAACAATAATTCCGACAACTACCAAAATGAAAATAAGGAAAGTCCATACGTACCGCTTTATTGTCTTTGTCTTCTTTAGATATTTTTCCTGACATTCCACTGCCAATTTATCAGCGTCTTTATATCCTGAGATTGAAGCGAATTGTTCTGCGGCGGATTTGAGGTCAGGGGCAACAACTTCATAATATTCATAATAATATCCACCAGCATCCCTACGTTCTCCTACCATCGTTTTGCAAGCATTAATATATTTTACAGCTTTGCGACATTCTTCTCTTAATACATCAGCGTCTCTATATCCTAAAATGAAGGAGAATTTCGTATCTGCATCTTGGAAATCTGTAACCGTAGTGGCCGTATCCAATTTTGCTACTGCTTCCTGATAAACATTTTCTTGGTACTCCCCATGACATTTTGTTACTATTGCTTCTGCCTCTTTCAATCCAATTGTCGGAGACAGTTTTCCCACAAGTGCATTTATTCTGCCTGAGGTGGGAGCCGTGTGCTTCAAATCTGAAATGAGCTGTTTTTCTATTGTTGCCAGGCAGGTTCTTATCAAAGCATCAACTTCTGCGTATCCAGTCGGAATTGACCCAACTATTGATATGGCTTTTAGAGACCCGTCAAATTGTTTGGAACTTTTTAATAGGGTAACTGCCTTTTGATATTCTATATAAACTAGCTCTGCGTACTTTATCTGTTCAGCAAAAACACCAATATCTCTGTACCCTGGTGGGATATAATCAAATAGCTTTACTGCCCGATGACATTTTTCAAAAGACATGGGCGGATTAAGGAGCGTTGTAACTTCTTGGCATATCTGCTCCAGATTAGCAGGGTTGTAGCACTCTAAAATAAAACGGAAAGACGGATCGGCGAAGCGTAATGCTTTTTCATAATCTTTGTATTCATTCAGTGAGGTAATCCCTAACTCAGTAGCTTTGGATGTAAGCACTTTTGCCGAGGGCAATTTCAGATTCGCAAGTAATTTGCCAAAATATGCCTGCGCGTTTTCTGGATCGTGATTAAGCACTTGTTCCAGTAGCTCATCCGCTTTCTGCCAGTCTTCATCTTCCATGACTAGGGCGGCTCTTTTGAGCAAAGCGTCCACAGGGCTACTAGCGGCAGGTTGAACTACGTTTGGGCTTATTGTGATCTGCTTTCCACAATTAGTGCAAAATTTTGCTCCTGGGTTGAGAGCTAAATTACAGAAGGGGCAATTATTGTGTGCCATAGCAAATACCTACCAAGAGGCGGATGGAGGTTAAATTTGTTGGTTGCAATCAGGCAGTCCGCGGTCAGAAAATGTCAAATAGAATATCGAGAACTCCTCCACCAATCGCTTCTCCAATAACTTCCCCTGCAAATTCTTCAGCCACTACTTCGCCCATTGCACCCATTGCCACATCTGCAAATCCATCCATGGCTACATCTGCAAAGCCGCTTACTGCCACATCCGTAAAACCGTCCATAGCAACATCTGCAAATCCATTCATAGCTACGTCCGCAAATCCGTCAGTAGCCATGCCAGCAAATGCCTCGCCAAAGCCGTCGGCGACAATATCGCCTGCTCCCACGGCAAACGCGCTCCCTATTGCGCTTTCTGCGGCTAAATCGGAAAAGACACCGCTGGCAAGATCGGGTGTAGCAAAAAGCGTTTCGCCGCCAAAGATGTTCGGTTGAGAATGTGCAATTTCAATCCCACTGACATCATGGAAAGACTCGCCGCCAAATACATTCGGTGTTGAGTGACCGAAGCTAAGGCCATCAGCACCGTGAAAATTCTCGCCACCAAAGATATTTGACTGGGAGTGCCCCACATTAAGCCCGTCAGCACCATGGAAGTTTTCACCCCCGAAGATATTTGCTTTTGAATGGCCTATATCTGCTCCGCCAATATCGTGAAAAGATTCGCCACCGAAGATATTCGATTTTGAATGACCAACTTGTAGCCCATCTTTGAAATAATCCTGGCCCCCAAAAACATTGGATTTGGACGTTATTGTGCTTCCGTTCTCAGTGCCACCAAATAGTGTGGCTTGCAATGGGTTCAAGGGTTTCATTGGATGCCTCCGTAAAAAAGAATGTGATTTTTGTGTCATGTGTAGTGGTCAGCAAGCAACCATTTTTATGAGTTGAGCAATCCCCCAACCTATGAGTCCATAGGCATACCAAGGCAGACCTCCCTTCTTCTTTCCTTCCTGTCTTGCTGGAATTGT
>WRHW01000030.1 GCA_009783055.1 Holophagaceae bacterium | reverse complement strand
AAAGTTTTTGCAAACACGAGCAAAGCCCGTATTTTCAAAAACTTGCGGGCACCGCATTCGCGTTGCCGTCATACCAAGTTGCTCCCGGTTGGGTGCAACTTGGTATCACCTGTCCCAAGGCCAGACCCTGGTCAATATGTCCGCCCTGTCCAATGCAAGCGGCATAGGCGATATGAGCGATGTGGCGTTCATAAAACGCCTCATCAATTGCAGTGGATGGTTCAAATGGATGTTGGAGCGGTTGACTCCAACCAGCGTTGCCGACTATTTATCGCCCAGAATGATACTGAACAAGTTTGAACGCCGTCTGATATCTGTCATTCTCCAGAAGGTCATTGACAACGTGGAGAAGCAGACCGAGGGCAAGCGCATCGTCTACAAAGAGAGGTACGAGAACTGGGTACTCCAGTTGACCGAAGGCCAATACCTTGCGCTACAGGGCGCACACGCAAAACTGACTAAGGCCGATTAGGTCTTTTTTTTTGCCCTGGCTATGGGGTTGCCAGTCATACATCACCGGTGACAGTATAATTATTTAGAGACATTGCTTATGAAAAAAAAGCCAGACCCAACCGTGACACACCCAGTTCCGGGCTTTCCCGTGACGTATGTCAAACCTACTATCACACGCCCAAACATCATAGTTGGTGACTTCACATATTACAGCGGTGAGGATTTCGAGAGCCGAGTGACCCATCATTATGAGTTCTACGGCGACAGGCTCATCATCGGAAAGTTTTGCCAGATAGCGGCAGATGTCGAGTTCATTATGAATGGCGCAAACCACCAGATGAACACCGCCAGTACATTCCCATTCTATATCTTGGAACACTGGAACGGGCTACAGCCACCATTGTCAGAAATGCCAATGAAAGGTGACACGATAGTCGGCAATGATGTTTGGATCGGGCAGAACGCCACAATCCTGCCCGGCGTTCGCATAGGCGATGGAGCGATTATCGGCATGAACAGCGTAGTGGGAAGCGATGTGGAACCTTACTCGATTGTGGTAGGCAACCCTGCAAAACTTGTCCGCAAGCGGTTTGACGATGAATTGATCGCCCTTCTGCAATCTTTACGATGGTGGGATAAGCCAACTGACGAAATCCATGAATTGATCCCTTTGCTGATTGACAACAACTTGGAACGGATCAAAAGTGCAATCAGGGAGCGGCTGGAATCATAGGACGTTCGCAACCAAGCCTGTCTGAAACCCATGTCCCAATACCAAAGGAGACAGCGTGGAACTCTTCTCGTTCTGGGTAGAATAATGAAGTGAGAGTCTCAATGATGACCCGAAAAGCAGTCCTTGAATACGTCAAAACTCAGTACAATATCGAACCCGACTACCCTTGGAGGAGGAACCCGAACTATGCGATCCTGCGACACGGAGGAAGTCGCAAGTGGTTTGGGGCTTTAGTGGACATTACCGAGGACAAGCTGGGCTTGAATGGAAATAAGCTGGTTGACGCCCTTCTCCTCAAATGCGATCCCCTGCTGATTAGCTCACTGAGAGATGAACCCGGTATTTACCCCGCCTATCACATGAACAAAGAGCACTGGCTGTCAATACTGTTGAGTAGCCCAATATCAAAAGAGAGGATATGTTGGCTAATTGATATGAGCTATGAACTGACCATGAGCGCAGTAAAGAAAGCCAAACCGCTACCCACAGAATAACCGAAAGGAACCTGAACACATGCCAGCCCCCTTTGATTTCAAGAAACACTCCAAAGAACTGTACTCGCCCACAGCGAAGCCGAGCATTATCGAAGTCCCCGAGATGGTATTCATCACGATTGATGGACAAGGCAACCCGAATACCAGTAAAGCGTATGCAGAAGCCCTTGAAATCCTCTATAGCCTCTCATACTCAATAAAAATGTCCAAGGGCGATTCAAGACCAGAAGGCTTCTTTGATTACGTAGTCCCCCCGCTGGAGGGGCTGTGGTGGGGCGTTGATAGTGGGGCAGGCGGCATCGACAAAGACAAGCTGTGCTGGACTTCGATGATTCGGCAACCGGACTTTGTGACCCAGGAAGTCTTTGAAAGAGCCAAGACTGCCCTCGGCAAAAAGAAACCGGAACTTGATACAACAAAAGCGTCACTGATGACAATAACTGAGGGGCTGTGCGCCCAAATCCTCCACATCGGGAGTTACGATGATGAACCAGCAACGATGAAAGCACTTGAAACCTACATCGGTGAATCTGGCTATCGCCCAGATTTTTCAGATACTCGTAAACACCATGAAATTTACCTGAGCGATCCCCGGAAGGTAGCCCCAGAGAAACTCAAAACTATTATCAGGCTACCGATAGCCAAGAATTAGGCTTGTAGCATAATGTCCATCCGATCATCTGTGTTTGCGGTCTAAACAACTCAACTCATCTGGTGGCAAGAGGAATTTTTTAATACATTGACATTCATCTATATGTTTCTTAGAATACAAATAGACAGTCATCTATGTGAGGCAATGGATTGAAGAAGAAATATCTGGAATCAGCACAACTTTTCAAAGTTCTATCAGACCCAAACAGGCTGATGATTATTGACATGCTCTCATGTGGCGAGCTTTGTGCCTGCGTAATTTTGGAGACATTCCACTTTTCACAACCAACACTATCCCATCACATGAAAAGCCTATGTGTCTCAGGTTTTGTGAAAGCACGAAGAGAAGGCAAATGGACATACTATTCGCTGAATGGCGCGGTAGCAAAGAAGCTACGGAAAATATTGGAAACTGTCACAACTCCCAAAAACAACTGCATTTGCCATGAAATAACCTGTAAGGAGGACTGTCCATGAACCAAAAAAAACGCTCATGTTGCGGCCTAGACGCATTTCTCCATAGTTCGTATGACGGAGAGACCGTAGAGGCAGAAAGCCCAGAGATGGGGCAAAGTACCAAGAACAGCATCCTAGAAAATGTAAAGAACTACTATGGCAAGCAACTAAAGAGCCGTGCCGACCTAGTATCAGCCGCTTGTTGCTGTGCAGGGAAGCCGCCAACGGAAATCATCGACATTCTGCCAATGATCGCAGACGAGATTCAGGACAAATTCTATGGCTGTGGCTCTCCTCTACCGCCGATTCTGGAAGGCACAACTGTTCTAGACCTTGGTTGTGGAACTGGCAGGGACGTGTATATAGCTTCAAGGCTGGTCGGCGAATCAGGGCGCGTGATCGGCGTGGACATGACATCAGAACAGATTGAAATTG
The DNA here is from genome assembly GCA_009783055.1 of Holophagaceae bacterium. Taxonomy (GTDB): domain Bacteria; phylum Acidobacteriota; class Holophagae; order Holophagales; family Holophagaceae; genus WRHW01. The sequence goes on along the minus strand of WRHW01000030.1, from coordinate 23,477 downwards.
CCATGAAATATCAGGACGAACAGCGCGAGCGTTTTGGATTCAGAGCATCTAATGTGGCGTTCCGCCAAGGCTATATCGAGGATTTGAAATCAATCGGCATCCAAGACCAGAGCATTGACGTAGTAATATCAAACTGTGTCATCAACCTTTCCCCTGCAAAAGAGCAGGTCTTTCAGGAGATATTCCGTGTTCTGAAGCCAGGAGGCGAGTTGTTCTTCTCCGATGTTTTTGCAGACCGCCGTATCCCAGAATCGCTCTCGACTGACCCAGTACTGGTTGGTGAATGTTTAGGCGGCACTTTGTACACAGAGGACTTTCGCAGAATGATGGCAAGATGCGGCTGGACTGATTTCCGCTATACCAACATCCGTAACATGAACTTGGATAACAGCGAAATAGAGAAAAAACTCGGATTCGCAAAGTTCTCTTCCAGGACAGTCAGAGCTTTCAAACTCAATGACCTAGAGGATATTTGTGAGGATTATGGACAAATAGGCTATTATGACGGCACTATTGCTGGACATCCCCATTTCTTCGACCTTGACAATCATCATCGCTTTTTCAAAGGTAAGCCAATACCTGTCTGTGGGAATACGGCGTCAATGCTGTCCAATACGCGATATTCAATAGCTTTCAAAGTGATTGGCGACCGCAGTTTGCATCATGGAGTGTTTGAAAGCTGTTCCAGATAGACCAAATCCTGAAATTCGACATTAAATGGTATAGTAAATATCGGAGGCTCTTATGCCAGTACCGATGCTGGATCTCGTTGCTCAAAACGTGGTCGTTAAGCAAAAAATTCTAGATGGTCTGTCTGCAATCACTGATCGTTGCACATTTGTCTTGGGTGAAAATGTTAGGGGGCTTGAGTCTGAACTGGCTGACTATTGTTGCACCAAATATTCTGTTGGAATGTCCAGTGGTACAGATGCCCTGCTCGTTGCAATGATGGCTCTAGGTATCGGAAGTGGTGATGAAATAATTATCCCCAGTTTCACTTTTTTTGCCACAGGCGGAGTTGTGGCAAGACTTGGAGCCAAGCCAGTATTTGCTGACATCGACCCCCAAACCTTCAACGCAACCCCGAGTGCCATTGAGGCGGCAATAACAGATCGCACCAAGGCAATTATGCCCGTCCACCTCTTCGGCCAACTGGCAGACATGCCAAAAATAATGGAAATAGCCAACGCCAGGGGCATTCCTGTGATTGAAGATGCTTGCCAAAGCCTTGGAGCTAAGGGCTGGGGCAAGAATGCAGGACAATTCGGACAGATAACAGGATGCTCGTTTTATCCCACCAAAAACCTTGGAGCTTTTGGCGATGCAGGCTTAGCTCTCATAAGAGATAACGAAGAGCTATTCAGAAAAATCATGCGGCTGAGGGTCCACGGAATGGAGCCTGTCTATGTTCACCATGAAGTAGGTATCAATGGTCGATTAGACGAATTCCAAGCACTTGTTCTCCGTGCCAAATTGCCTTTTTTAGAGGAATGGCACGTGGGTAGAAGGAAAAATGCCCAATGGTACTCTGAGAATCTGCAATCTCTTTGTCCAGTTGACTTCCAAATACCACTGGAAATAGTTCCCAACGGAAGGCACATCTATAATCAGTTCACCGTGAGGATTAAGAAGGGTCGCCGCGACGAGTTCCAAAATCACCTAAAGGCAAAGGGCATTGGAAGCTCAATTTTTTATCCAATTCCCCTACACTTGCAACCCTGCTTTGAATATCTCGGATACAGAAATGGAAGTTTGCCAGAGACAGAACTTTCTGCAAAAGAAGTAATAAGCCTACCCATCTACCCTGAAATGACAGAAGAAATGCTAGAAGAAGTTGCATCTGCTGTGATGGGGTTTTTTAGAGCATAGTTTTCCGGTTTGGCACGATGATAAGCTCGTTCATATCAACATCCCTTACAAGGAAGCGATTATTGTATTCTTGCCCTCAGTATAGTTGTGGCATATTCCCTTGGCATTGCCACGCACCATCATTGCAGGCAGATCATCTTCGGCTGTTTCCAGGGCGTTATTGCTTTCGCCACCATAAGACACAGATAGCTCATAGGTGCTGAGCTTATCCGAAAAACTTAAGTTGAGAGAACATTCTCCAAACCTAGGAGCAATGATGTTTATTACCAACTCCTCCGCCAGTAGTTGCAATTTGTTTGCGACTTTCTTTTCAATGGCATGACGAAAGCAAAAATTTTCTACACCGCTAAGCATCTCAACAAAATCAAAATCGTGGCTACGAATTTTGTATTCGAAGGAGCGAATATTGTATATAAACGCTTGTGTTTTCGGCCTCGCTGGCTCTACAAATATCTTTGTTGTGCTACCTTCCTCGTATATGCCACCTTCGTCCATATAAAAAATGCGACTAGATACATCGCGTGCAAAGTCCATTTCATGTGTTACCACAAGCATGGTCATGCCTGATTTGGCAAGGTTACGCATAACGGCCATGACTTCGCTTACCATCGTAGGATCCAGGGCACTTGTTGGTTCATCAAACAGTATTACCTCCGGCGACATCGCAAGACATCTTGCAATAGCTACTCTCTGCTTTTGGCCTCCCGAAAGCTGTCGTGGAAAAAATCGCGCCCGCTCTGTTAATCCCACCATTTTTAGAAGTCCTGATGCCTTTTCCTCTGCCTCCGACCTAGTCATTTTCAACAACTTAATCGGCCCTGCTGTGAGATTGTCCATGACGTTCATATGGCTAAATAGTCCGAAATTTTGAAACACCATCCCCATTTTACGTCTAGCAGAATCTATATTGTTTTTCGATAGCTTTTCACCATCAAAGAACACATCTCCACCAGTTGGAGGGTCAAGAAAATTTATAGCCCTCAGGAAAGTGCTCTTGCCAGTGCCGGACGGCCCTATGATGGAGATGACTTCACCCTTTTCAATATCGGTATTTATGTTTTTCAGGATTACGTTTTCCCCGAAGCGTTTTTCTAGGTTCTTGATAGATATGATGCTCATTGGGATATACCTCCGTTCACTTTTCTGACTGCAATTTTGAATAATTGCACGCAGACCGTGGTTACAATCAAATATATGAGAGCTACGAATAGTAGCGGGAAGTAGGCATCGTATGTGCGACTGCGGATGATGTCACCTGCCCGCGTCAAATCCTGAATAGCAATATATCCAACTATTGCCGTAGCTTTTACCAACTCTACAAAACCGTTGGTATAGCCCGGCAGGGCGCGCCGGGTGGCTTGGGGCAAGGTTACCACCAAAAATGCCCTCATTGCCGAAAACCCTATGCTACGGGCGGCTTCAATCTCCACTGGGTCAACGGTTTCGATGGCTCCCTTTAAATTAATTGCTATACCAGAGGCTACAATAAACGTAAATGCAACGATTGCCACCAAAACGCCTGAGATTTGCGCATTTCCTAAGATTATGTAATATGTAACCATCAACAACACTACAATTGGAGTTCCGTGTACTAGTCCGCAGTAAAGGTTTGCAAGCCATTTAACCAATCTGTTACTTCGCAAAAGCATAAAGCAAACAAGAAAACCGAAAATTGTGCCAAAAACTTGTGCTGAAATAGCAATTAGCATCGTTGCGCCAAGTCCGTTCAGTATCAACTTCCAGCGGCTATCGGTAATCAAATTGCGTTCGATTCCTATTTTAACCCACTTAATAAAACCCCCAGTTTTAACGCTATTACCAGCGGAAGACTTCAAGGTTATGATGCCCAACTGGTCATCATATATGGAATCAGAGAACAAAACGCTCTTTTTCCGTTCTTCAGTAATGGATACATTTGCAATAGCTAAATCGGCTCTACCGCTAAGCACATATGGAATCAGACCGCCGAACTCCATGTCAGCAAACTCTAACTTCATCCCCTCCTGGGCGGCAAAACGCATAGCCAATTCGACCGAATAACCCTTTGGCGTACCATTGGCACCGATATATGCAAAGGGTATTTCGGTTCCTGTAGTTGCTACTTTAAGTGTTCCATTATTGCCGTTGGAGGGTATTTCGGGCATGGGCGAATTTAGATCTGGTACATTTTTTAGCCAGCGTTCCTGCATTTCAGCCAGTGTTCCGTTTGCTTTCAAGTTAGCAAGAAGCACATTGAAACGGCTGATGATACTCTTATTAACAGACAGAGCACCCATCGGCCCCACAAAAAACTCAGCGGGTACTTCTACAGTCTGTAAGTCTTCGTTGCCTTGGGTCTCCGTTAATATCCTAGCGGCGGACAGGTCAACCATATAGCCACTGATGCGACCCTTTCGGACATCTTCCACGCCTGCTGATGTTTCGGAATAATAGGCTGGTATGCCACCTATATCTTCCGCAACCTTGTCACCTATAGTGCCGGTAGATACGCCAATCTTCTTTTGTGCGAAATCAGAATAGTTCAGAACCGAATCTGCGTTCGCTACCGCTATACCACCCTTTTTCAAGGCAAGAATGCCATGCTGTTCGTCAAAAAAAGGATCGGTAAATAACACACTCTTTTTGCGTTCATCGGTGATGGCCATATTTGCAATAGCCAGATTACACTTTTTGCTGACAATATATGGAATAAGTCCGCCAAATTCCATGTCTACATATTCAACTGTTTTCGACTCAAAAGCCCCAAAACGCTGAATCAACTCTACGCTAAAACCCGAATACTCTCCGTTTGCTCCAACATAGACATAGGGTATGGAATCAGAACAGATTGCCACTTTCAAAATCCCATTTTTTCCAGAGTTTTGAATTTTTGGCAAGGGAGCTTCTAAGTTAGGTGTGTTGCTAAACCATCGTCTTTGCATTTCTTCAAGTGTCCCATTTGTTTTGACAGTAGAAAGAAAAGCATTGAAACGATCAATAATGGACTGGTCGTACGATATGCCACCGATTTGAGCACTGAATATTTCTTTTGGAACAGCAACCGCTTCAAATTCGTCAAGTTGCCCTGCCATAACCTGAACTGCCGTGAGCGCGTGCATATATCCAGCTACGCGCCCCTTTCGCACGTCCTCTGCCGCCGAAGAGCTGTCATTATAATTTACTGGCTTTGCACCAATTTTTTCTGATGTGTTGTAACAGAGAGAACCTGTTATCACTGCAATATTCTGCCCTTTGAAATTGGTGTAATCATGGGAAGTCTGAACGCCTTTTGGCACGATCAGCACCCCTTGGGTTACTATGGTTGGTGAACCTAGCAATACGCTTTTGCCTCGCTCAGCCGTCACAGTATATAGGCAAGCACTCATATCTGCCCTGCCGGAAATTACATAGGGAATAATCGCGTCATAAGCCATCAATGTTATGTCTAAATCCATCTCAAGGTGCTGTGCGAAGCGACTTATCAATTCATAGTCAAATCCAGTGGGTTTGCCGTTTGAATCAAAGTAAGCAAAAGGAGGATAGTTGCCTGTGTCGCAAACCCTAAGCGTACCGTTTTTTTTTGTTAAATTAATTTTGGGCACATCTTTTTGCTCAGGTAGAGATACGCCTATCCAGCGATTTGTAATCTCATCAATAGTTCCATCAGCTTTGATGCCTACAAGCCATTTGTTGTATTTGTCCAGCAGTTCTTCTTTATAAAAGACAGGAGCTGATTCGTTTACATAAAAATCTTTTGCTATCCAGAGGTAATCGTATTCGGGAAACATGCCACTGTCGACTAGTTGCTTTACATATGAACCATCAGTCATTACTGCATCAATCTTGTTCATTCGCAACGCCTCGAGTAAATCCGGCATCGTACTATATTCGGGCACTTCTTTGGCCTTGAACAAGTCTCTTGCTACAACATTGAAGTTTTCTCCAGACTGCACGGCAATGATCTTGCCCGAATTAATAAAGTCGGTGTAATCATTTAGGCCACTTGCAGATGCCCATTTATTCTTGGACGCACAGGCTGTGAAGAGTGAGGCTGTCAGTAAGGTTAAAAGAAAAGATGTGGCTATTTTTTTGATCATTTTGTGTTTTCTCCTAAATAACGCAGTGCAAGCAACATAATGTCGTCTGCCTGCTTGGCACCACCATCAAATATATCAATTTCACGCTTTATTGAGATAGCCAATTTCCGCAATGGCAAATCGACTATAGCATTTCTATACATACACCCTTGGCACTCTGGTATTAATTGAGGTCAGCACTTCATAAGGTACTGTGTTAGCCCAGACAGCCATGTCCTCCACTGATATGCAAGAATTGTCCGAGGAACCAAGCAGTATCACTTCATCACCATTATAGGCACTATCCATTTCGATATTGACCATCATTTGATCCATGCAGATTGTACCAACCTGTGGATATTTGCGATTATTTATAATTACCTGCGATCTATTTGACATACACCTCATATAGCCGTCACCGTATCCCACGGGAATAGTGACCATTCGGACTGGATGGTCTGATATCCAGGTAGACCCATAGCTCACCGGATGCTCCTTTGGTACAACCTTGAAGTATACTACCCTGCTCTTCCACGCCATTGCAGGCAAGACATCAATGCTCCCTGGTATGTTGGCAGATGGATGAACTCCATATAGAAGTAACCCTGGCCTTACCATGTCAAGATGGCTCTCAGGTAAGCGCAATACTGCCGCGGAGTTGGCAATGTGAGCGGTGGGTCTATTAATTGACCTTTTTTCATAAAAGGCCAGAACTTCCATAAATCGTTCCAATTGCAGTTTGGTATGGGAGATATCCTCCGCCTCAGCATTCGCAAAGTGTGAATAAATGCCCAATACATCGACATTGGCACACTTCAGGGCTGTCTCTTGTAATTTATTGGCGTTAAAGTAGTGGATACCCACCCTTTCCATGCCTGTATCAATCTTTAGGTGAACCTTGGCTCGCTTTCCAGTAGCTCCTGCAGCATCATCAATTTGTAGCAATCTGTCAATAGAACTGGCTGAAAGAATTAAGTCATGTTCAATAAATAACGGTATCTGATCTCCCCATATACCGCCCAAGACTATTATCGGAGACATTATCCCCTGGTGCCGCAACAATATACCCTCTTCGAGCACCGCCACACCAACGCACTCGGCAAGATCGCATAGCCCCCTCGTAACTTCAACAAGTCCGTGACCATAAGCATTTGCCTTGACCACAAGCATCACTCCAACCGTACCTACCCTGTCCTTTATCAATTGAAAGTTTTTTCGCAAATTACCCAAATTGATTTCTGCCCACGTTGCCCGTAAAGAATCTCTGACATCGATAGTTGGGGTGAAGACTGTCATTGAATTTTTCGCTACCTCAATTTCAGCGAACTCAAAGCTAGTACTGAACAGGCAATTGCCATTATCCATAGCCTGATCACTACTTTTGTCTCTTTAATGCCACTCAACTCAAGGTGATGATGAAATGGGGCCATTTTGAAAATTCGCTTTCCTCCGCGCAATTTATACGAACCAACCTGAAGTATCACAGACAAGGCTTCCCATACAAATAGTCCACCGGCAATCACCAATAGTAATTCCTGTTGAATCAAAATGGCCACTGTTCCTAACGCCCCGCCGAGGCCAAGCGACCCTGTATCGCCCATGAATATTTCTGCAGGATGCGCATTGAACCATAGGAATCCTAGAGATGCACCCCCCATCGCTCCAAGAAATACAGCTAGCTCTGAGGAACCATTTACAAAAGGCACAAAGAGGTAATCTGCCATCCCGATGTGACCAGCAACATATGCAAGCACTGCGAAGGTGGCACTAACTATAAGAATTCCACCAATTGCAAGACCATCTAGACCATCTGTCAGGTTGACTGCATTGCTTGTCCCTACCATCACTAGCCAAATCCAAGGAATGAGAAAAATACCAACGTCCGGCCTCCAGTTTTTAAAGAATGGAACAGACAAACGACTTGTGTCTTCACCCCTTAGGCCGAAGTGTAGTATCAGCCATGCAACGAGGATAGAAATAATGGTAAGAGCAAGCATTTTTTTTAGAGTACTCAAGCCCTTGTTTTGTCTTTGCATCAACTTCAGTACGTCATCATAGGCACCAACCGCCGCAAAACCTACTAAACTAATTAGGGCAATCCATATATGCCCACTGTCTAGCCTACAAAAAAGGAGCGTAGAAACAACGATGATGCCTACAACCAGCACTCCTCCCATCGTCGGTGTCCCGCCCTTGGTGGCATGATGCTCAGGCCCTTCTTCTCTTATGTGTTGTCCCATTTTTAGCCTTGTAAGAGTCCTTATAAACCAAGGCCCCAGAAGCAAGCAGAGAAAAAAAGCCATAGCCGCGGCCGCGGCCGTTCTGAAAGTTACATATCCAAATAAGTTGGCGGCACCTGCAAGAAACTTCGCTGGAAGCAATTCACTGTTCAGAATCAGTATCCATGAAATCATTTGCTATCCTCCAAGCAGTCACAGAGAGCCATATTTTTCTTCAATCCGGCTCAATTATAATCTTCCTGCATAAATCGTTCCAATATATAGGCAATCGCTCTCTCTGTTTTCCAGTGTCGACTTCCCTTTACCAATATTCGCGCACCGCTAGGCAGTGAATCCAGCACAGGCTCAAGTGCATCATAATCAGAGAATGCCAGTGCTCCCTGTCCAAAGCCCTCAGCAAGTTCCCTGGAAAAATCGCCATAGACCCATAAGCGACTAATCCCTGCTCTCCGCAACTCGCTACCGATAGCTCGGTGGACAGATGCAGACGATGCCCCAAGTTCCCGTATGCAGCCCAAAACAGCAACAGGCTCTCCACCTGAAAGCCCTAGGAGTGCCTTGGCACATGAAAGCATAGAATCCCTGCAGGCGTTATATGATTCATCAAGCAAGGTTCCGCCACCTTTTAAGAAATGCAGTCTTCCACGGCCATCTTCAGGTTCAACCGTACCAAGTCCATGAGCAATTTCATCCCCATCAAACCCTGCAACAAGTGCAATGGAAGCCGCCAGCGCGGTATTTAATATTTGGTGGTGACCTGTAAGCCGAATTTCTATATCCAATTTTTTATAAGGGGACAAGAGAGAAAAACGCTCCCCCATTGCTCCTAGGCTTTCAATCCCTGTGATGGAATAATCTGCACCCTCACCAACTGGAATTGGAGTCGTTTTGGATGCCCAACTTTGTTTTGAAATCCACTGGCACCATTGATCGTTTGCTGGAAAAACCCAAGCCCCTCCGGGAAGTATTCCTGAAACCAACTCGCCCTTAGCAGTAGCTATTCCAGCAATGCCTTTCGGAAAATTTTCTATATGGCTTTCGCCTACATTTGTTATTACCCCAAAATCCAGCGGTGCTATTGTGGTTAGGCGCTCAATTTCGTGTGGAGTCGACATCCCCATTTCAAGAACCGCCGCATGGAGTCCGACTGGAATTGTGGCCAGAGCCGTAGGTAATCCTAAAGTATTGTTTCGGTTTCCAGGTGTTTTCCATGCCGAAGTTGCCCCTGCAAGCAATTCCTTTGTGCTGGTCTTACCCACCGAACCAGTCACACCAAAGACATGCTTAGGTCTACAAGCTTCCAATCTGTATTGCCCCCACTTCTGAAGAGCCAACAGGGTATCACCAACTACTAGCTGTGGAACTTCGTATTCCAACTGACAATCTACCAACAAGCATGAAGCCCCTCCCTCGATAGCCATCTTTGCATATTGATGCCCATCTCTCTCTGCCCTCAGAGCCACAAAACACTCGCCTGGGCAAATAGACCTTGAATCTAGGCAGAGACCATTTGGCACAATATTTCCGTCACCAACCAAGTCCGCATCCAGGACTGGAGCTATTTCTGCTAAGTCAAAGCACATCGTCAGCCCCCATCTGCCGCCCTGCTTAACCTATCCGTAACCGCCAACCAGTCTTCTGTCAGAGGTGGTTTTTGGAAGAGCACTTCTTGGTATCCCTGGGAGTCCAAGTCGTGCAAAACTGCGTACAACCTTGCAGACGCTCCATATGGTTCTAGCGGCAACCTACGGTGATCGCAGTTGGGAGGAAGCGCGACTTCGCTCCCAAACACTACAGCAACTATTTTTTCTTTAGTATTTTGTTTTAGTTCATTGTAATGTGTCACAAGCTCAGTAGCCTCATGAATCGTCAGTCTAGCCTTTGGCGCATAATGGCGCTGGGACATTCCTGGGGCAATCTGAGCAATTTCAGTTGGAACTGTCCCCTCAAATCGAGATAGCTTACCCACTATTTCTTCTAGCTCCTTTGGGCAAATTGGGCCGGGACGCAAGAGGCGAGGTGGTGTTTCTGCGAGGTTGATAATCGTACTTTCAATCCCAGCAACGGTACGTCCCCCATCCAAAATCAAGTCAACCTTTCCTGCCAAACTATTTAGAACATGTTCCGGCTTCGTAGGGCTTGTCTCAGTAGTTTTATTTGCTGAAGGAGCCGCAAGGGGACCATCAAAGGATGTTAATAACTCCAGAGCAATTTGGTGGTTTGGACATCTAAGGGCTACTGTAGGATTACCTGCCCTCACTATTTCTGGTACGATGCCAGAAGCGGGCAGAATGATAGTGAGGGGGCCAGGCCAAAATTTATCAGCCAACTTCTGTGCAAGGTCTGTCCATTTTCTGACTAGGGATTCCGCTACATTGATGCTAGAAACATGCAAAATGAGCGGATTGGTAGATGGTCTGCCCTTTGCCTCAAATATCTTTGCAACACTTTCGGAATTTAATCCATCGGCTCCAAGCCCATATACCGTCTCAGTCGGAAAAGCCACCAGTCCACCAGAATGGAGAACCGACACTGCCCTGTCGATAGAACCTCTATCAAACCCGTCCAGAATCTGCGTAGTACATACCCTGCCATTGCTATTGGGCGAGCTATTCAGCATACATCTCCTGAATTGCTCCATGGCCGTAAAATACTTCCTCCCTTTAAGACAGCCTCTACAGCAGAACGATCACTGTAGGGATGTTTTATTCCCATCACATCCTGATAAGGCTCGTGCCCCTTACCTGCCAATAACAACAAATCCCCTTGTCTACAATTTTTTATTGCCGCTTCAACCGCCAGTGCACGATCAGCAATGCGGTGATAACGGTCGGAGTCGTTACGGATTTCTTCAGGAATGCCTATGGCCGCATCATCCAATATTCGTTCTGGGTCTTCTGTTCTAGTATTGTCGGATGTATGCCAAATGACATCTGCACCGCCTGATAACACCGCGGAAGCCATGACGTGACGTTTGGAGCGATCTCTGTCACCTCCACAGCCAAACAGGACATGAAGGCGACCATTTTTTGACAGCAAATCTCTCCCCGCCCCCAACAACTTTTCCAAAGCATCTGGAGTATGGGCATAGTCAACCATCACCCCAAAAGATTGACCCATATCTACTCGTTCTAAGCGACCCGGAGCACCCTTTAATGCGGAGATATTGGGTAACATGACCTCCAATTCGAACCCTGATAGGTCTAGGGCAGATAAAGCCGCAATCGTGTTGTAAACATTGAACCTTCCAAGCAGTGGGCTTTCCACAGAAAACTCTCCCTTGGGAGTAATAAAGATAAATGAAGTGCCCCCATGAGCCATCTTCAAATTCTTCACCCTGTAATTGCCAGAATCAATACCATAGGGTATCAACTTAGGATTTTCGGCTAATAGTTGTCTGCCGTATTCGTCATCCACATTTACTAGACCAACACGACACTGAGAAAACAGGCTTGCCTTCGCTCGGAAGTATGCGTCCATCGTTTCATGGAAATCCAAGTGATCCTGCGTCAAGTTGGTAAATACCCCCACCCTAAATTCCGCCCCATGCACACGATCTAGGGACATCGCTACGCTACTTATTTCTGTAGCCAAGGCCTTATCACCTGCATCAAGACTCTTCTTTATCCAGCGAAAGAATGATGTACTCTCCGGCGAAGTCAGCACTGATTTTTCCTCAAGAATGCCGGCTACATTCACAACTGTTCCTATGAGTCCACAACCCATCCCTGAAGCCATCATCAATTGACGAATAAGCATGGTTGTTGTTGTTTTTCCATTTGTCCCGGTTACTGCGATTATTGGCATTTCAAGATCAGGCATTCCATGAACACGTCGCGCCAACCTTGCCATCACTTTTTTTGGGTTATCCCTAAAAACAACAGAAGGTCCATGCCAAATACTCGATAGACACCTCTCAGAAAAAATTGCAACAGCTCCATTATCTATGGCCTGTCGAGCGTAGTCATGGCCATCGGTATTCGATCCCTTTAGGGCAACAAAGCCCCACCCATCTTGTATTTGGCGACTATCGCAATCAACATCGATTATCTCTGCTGGATGCCCCTCAGAGCCAAGCACAATTTTTTTTAGCTCCATATCCCTGATTAAATCCGCAAATTTCATGGTGACCTCAGCGTCACCGTGACAGCTTGGTCTGATGGGAGTGGTTTACCAGGCTCAGGTGTTTGAGATACAACCTTGTATGCACCTACCCCTGAAGTTTTTTCCACCTTTGTCTGGATTGTGCCACCTGCGAGTATCACCCTTTGAATAGCGTTTCGCAATTCCAGGCCAATTAAGTCTGGAGTGCGACCTTTTTGTACATGGATAGCGGCCTCATCGCCCCCATTAAGAGGCCAATCCTGTAGGGTAAGTCTCAGGTTTTCGCTCTGTACTGTTTGAGGAGCTGAGGACGTATAGCGCAGAATAGAATCGCCAATCTTCTTAAAAGCAGGAGCGGCAACGTCCCCCCCAGTCACGTCTCCAGCAGGTTCGTCAAGCATCACCAAAATGCCGTATTTAGGCTTATCCGCTGGAAAAAAGCCCATAAAAGAAGCATAGTGGCGTTTGAGGTCATATTTTCCATTTATCACCTTGCGACTAGTTCCAGTTTTTCCAAAGGCTTCTACCTCATCCAACCTCGCCTTCTTTGCTGTCCCTTCAGTTATGACACCTTTTAATACATCCCTCATTAACCCCGAAGTCTCTTCGCTAATTACTTGAAACCTGATTTCTGGCTCATACGCCTTAAGCAAAATTCCCTTATCGTTATAGACGGCTTTTATCAGTTGTGGCTTCATTAATTTCCCACCATTGGCAATGGCACAACCAGCCATCAGCACTTGTAGGGGCGATGCCGACATACCATACCCATAGCTCAGAGTATATTGAGTTGGAGTAGACCAAGCGACAGGGGCCGGCACACTTCCCCTTGTTTCACCAGCAAAGTTGAGAGTTGGATCACCAAAACCAAATTCCTTTAAATATTTGTAGAATTCGGCTGGCCTAATTCTCATCCCGATTTTTGCTGTACCAACATTGCTAGATTGCCATAGAACCTGCTCAAAAGGCAGTAAACCATACCTGTGTGAATCAGTTATTGGAGGCACATTTGGGGCGTATAGCCATTGTCCTCCCATGCAGTCGATGGATTCTCCGATACGAACCTTACGCTCCTCAAGGGCCATGGCGGCTGTAAAAATTTTCATAGTCGAGCCTGGCTCATAGCTATCTTCCAGAGGATGTAGCCTACGGGCGGCCTGCTGGGTGCTTCTCCATGCACGCAACTCCTGCCTTTCGGCGTTCGAAAAATCGCTGTCTAATCGCCCCCGAAACTTATTTGGGGTAGAAGTATTTGGATCGAAAACAGGAGTCCCCGCCATCGCTAATATCTCACCTGTATTAGGCTCTACCACAACACAGTGAGCGGTGATAGGGCGGCTCTTCGACACAGTTTCTGCCAAAACATCCTCAACAATCTGCTGGATGGTTGAATCTATCGTAAGTTGAAGTCGTGAACCATTTACCGGAACTTCTATATAGCTTTCCTTCAAAATCGAATAATTATTAAGCCCATCTTTTGGAGCATTTATTACACCCGTCTGACCAGCAAGCATTGTTTCATATGCCTTTTCGACGCCAAGTTGGCCTTGACCATCATCATTTACAAATCCTAGCACTTGGCAGGCCAAGCTATTTCTTGGATAGTGGCGACGGTACTCAGGGATAAAGACAAGTGCTGGTTCTTTGCGCTGTAATCTACGCACCTGCCTACTCTTTCCTTTTTGGTCACTTTTATCTGTAATTTCCTTATTTACTTCGCGAAGTATTTCTTTATTGACTTCTTTTAGTGCCGCAACCTTTAGGGGACTCAACTGTCGCTCAACCAGAAACCAACTGCTCTTTCTCAAAAACCTATCGATCACAAAAGCCTCTGGTCGATCCAACACACCTGCCACTAGCTTTGCATATTGATTAGCAAATACCATATCAGGCTCACCCCAATGGGTTTCTGTTTCCCCATCTGCCCTTTTTTTGCGAGAATAGCTAGGGTAAAAGACTGGAGGAGTAACATAGAGGCTCTCTGAAGGCAATGATGTAGCAAGCACCTCATCGTTACGATCCCTGATTTCTCCCCGAATGGGATCAATATTCTTTTGAACGAAATGCTGACGGAGTGCCCTATCCTGATAGTACGAATGCAGATGTATCTGTATCCAGTACAGCCTGAAAGCAACCAATACCCCCCAAGCCACAAGAAATGCAATAACCCACTTAAGTCTGCTCGCAGACAAATCCTGAGCCCTGGGTCTACCCATGATTTGTTTGGAATGTTTCAGAGTCTGAACATAATTCGGTGGCATTCAAGTAACCATTAGCTTCTATTATTCTATACGCTTTAGCCTTGAACAGATAATATGCTTTAGTAGGAGGGGCTAAATTGACTAGATTGACGGCACTGGCCTCAGCTTGGCCATCTCCTGGTCTTTTTGGGTAAAGAACTTCCCAATTGCATTCGTGGCAGTGGCAGGAACAAATCCATTTGAGGCGGCCCACTGCTGGACAACCTCCAGTCGAGAAAGTTTACTTTTTTCTAATTCCAAAAGCCTAGACTGCTCTTCTTCCTTTCGGATGAGTTCCTGAATATCCTTCATCTCATACCCTAGGCGCATGTCTTGTATTCTTAGGTAGGCAACCGCCGCAAGGGGCATTGCAACTGCCACAGCCAGCAACAACATTCGGAGGACACCCTCCCCTTCTACACGCCTCTCTGACCTAGCAAACGTGCGGTGTAAACTGTGTCGCTTTATTGCCATATTACAACCTCATACCATACAAGGCACACGCTGTGCCAATCGCAAGCGCGCAGAGCGCGATGGGGGGTTAGAAATCAACTCTGCTTCTCCAGGAACAATGCCCCCCGGAGAAATAATACGCAAAAATTTTGGCAAGGGGCTAGGAGCTTCCCGACCTTGGCCATCATATATACCCGCAAGTCGCCTAAATGTTTGTTTGACTATGCGATCCTCTAGGCTATGAAAACTGATAATCCCAATTCGACCACAGGTTTTAAGCACCGATACAGCTCTTTCGATAGCCCGTCCAAGCCCAACCAGTTCCGAATTTACGGCAATTCGGATAGCTTGGAATGTTCGAGTAGCAGGATCAATCTGTTTTTTGCGTATCGCAATTTCTCGTGGCAATACAGAATAGATACTACGTGCAAGATCGCGGGTAGTATTCATTTTATCGTCATTCATCGCTTGGAAAATTGCTCTGGAAATTGGCTTCGATGCTCTCTCCTCGCCAAAAGTGAATAGCGTATCTGCTAGGCTCTTTTCTGTTTGTTGCTGAAGCCATTCCAGCGCAGTTACGCCTCCATCAGAATCCATACGCATATCCAGAGGCCCGTCTGACATAAAGCTAAAACCTCGGTTGGGATTTTTTAGTTGAAGATTACTTACGCCGAGATCCGCAAATATCACATCCATGCCTTCGGGGGCACAAACCGAAGCCCACTGCCTAAATTCATCCATATCCCAAAGGTCTTCATAGGTCGAAGCAATCACAGAAAACCTTTCATCAGTTCCAAGCCGACTCATCGCAACGGCTCTCGCCTCACCATCGCGGTCGACACCCAGATAACGAGACTTTTTATTCGCCCTAGAAAGTAGCGCCTCAGCATGTCCACCAAGCCCAAGGGTTAGGTCTAGTGCTACCCCTCCCGATGGAATTGCTAGATGCTCAATTACCTCCTGAAGTAACACTGGGAAATGGGAAACATTTGTCATATCAAATACCCAATTCAGCTAGTTGATCTAGGTGGGCTGTTGTAAGTGGCTTCCCGCTGATGCGACCCTCAAAGACGCTTCGATTCCAGATAGCCAAATAGTCTAATTGGCCAAGTATTACCACCTCACCAATCAAATTGGCACTCGAGCGCAGGATGGGCTGTATTACAAACCGTCCTTGTGCATCTGGTTCGATCTCAGACCCATAATATGAAGTATTTTCTAGGTAGACTCTTGCCGCATCGAGAGCACTCGGTAGTTTAGAAAGCTTTTCTTCGATCACTTCCCATACCGGCAAAGGATAAAGACGAGCGCAAAGACCATCCAAAGATGTCAGGTAGTAGCGTGGCCCAACTTGGTTTCCCTGCCCAAAGTGTGAGTCCAGCGCGGCATTGAAGCCCGACGGAATTTTTATCCGTCCCTTTTCGTCCACCGTTGCCGGTGAGTTGCCGCGCAAACGAAGCATTCATGCACCCTTAGGAGATAAGAAACAAAGTGTTGAATGTTAAACCAAATTTTGCCACTTCAATCCAACATTTTCCACTTTGTTCCACTTCTAAGTTTAGAAAAAAAAAACATCAGATCAAGACAAAATAAAAACGAAAAAAATATATAAAATCAACGAAATGTTTTTACATAAATTTTTCATTGAGTTTGCACTACATGTATATCCGCACTACCAAAATGAGATTATGCAGGCACAAAAATTTCATCAATTACCTTGGTTGCCCCTCACAACTGTAGTCTCTGCCGTTGGTGGAATCTTTTTACTCCGAACATATCTGGAACCATTTGGGTGGGGTCTGATAATACTATCGTTGGATTTGCTGTGGACATGGCAGTGCCAAATACGCACAATCGTTGCTTCCCCCTGGGAGGCAGAACCAGATAGCAACATCGACTGGTACGACTTTGTTAATAAATGGAAAAAATTAGAAAAGGAAAACCAAGCATTAAGAGAACAAGCTCAAATAGAGAACAAATTGCTACATGGCATCCTAGCAAATATCAGCGTGGGCGTAGTACTGCTCGGCTCTGCTAAACAGGTATCTCTCTTTAACTTTGCCGCGCAACGACTATTGGGAAGCAGTACAAGGGCACTATCGAAGGTTACTGTCTCAAGTATTCTCAGCGATGCAGAAAGCCAGTCGATGCTGGAAAAGGCTTACAGTGGGGCATTTTCTGTTTGGAATCACATACGCTCCGGACGTACTCTTTCATTTAGCGCGACGCCAATAAGTGTACAGGTAGGAAACACCAACTCAGATTGGAACGGAGTTCTGCTACTCCTACAAGACATCACCAAACAAGAGGCCTTAGAGCAGACAAGGCAAAAGTTTATTTTTAGTGCAAGCAATGAACTAAAAACTCCGGTCACCAGCATCAAGACTGCCGCCGAAAACCTTATGAACGAAGGATGCATCCATCCAGATGGGAAAGCAGACACCAAAATTATTCTCAAAAATGTTGACCGAATGGCTCTCCTACTCAACGACATCGCAGAACTGAGTCGCATCGAAACCGGAGCACTCACACTTGAATACACTGCACTTGACCTGGACACCTTTCTAAGGGAAGTGTTAGAAAATACAAACTCATTTTCAAAATATAAAGACATTGAGCTTGAATTAAATATAGAGCCTACACTGGGGGCAAAGTCATTTCTCACTGATCCGATAAGGCTACACCAATTGCTGGAAAACCTACTCTCCAACGCGCTAAAGGTTAGTCCAAAAAAATCCAAGGTAGTTCTCTCTGCCCAGCTACAGGATCAATGGATAATCTTTTCTGTAAAAGATAACGGCCCAGGCATCTCGTTAAAAGACTCCTCCAGAATTTTTGAGAGATTCTACCGAACCCAAACATCCAAAGGCACTCCAGGCACAGGACTTGGGCTGGCCATAGTCAAACATCTAGCTCGCATCATGGGCGGAGAAGTCAGTTTCGAAAGCGTCCCAGATGAGGAAACAACTTTTTTTGTCCGCTTACCTTGGGAAACCGTTGGAGCCTAGTTGCTGTTGCAGAGAAAAATCTGTTGGCCATGTGACCGGATTGTAAAGACGCGCTACGCCAAGCCTTTCACCTGATACTAGGTTGCGTTCAAATGGCTTTGAACGCGAAATGCCATAATGAACGTAACCCAGCAACTAAACAAACAGCGATTTGAAATACCAAATTGCAAGAAAGGGCAACGTGACTGCCTCGTGCATCCGAGGCTCTCACGCCGGCCACCCAGACATGGCCACTCTTCTTTCTCGCTTTCAAGTTTTTTGGCATAACAGCCTTCATAATCAAAAACTTCTCGGAATCCTTCGCTATGCTCGGATGTCCGAGGCAGTCACGCCAGGTACATTGGTTTAGGTGGCTTTTTATGCTCGCTTTGCAGTTTCATTCCAACATCACGTCCATTCTGCGAGTGCCGCTGTCGCGTCCCCCTCATACCAAGGTGCGATCTGTTGATCGCAACTTGGTATGAAAACCGTGAACTGATATATCCTGCTTGATCAATTTTTCTCATGCAAGGATTTTTTGATGCCTTTCAGTTTCCCCCCCTTTGGCCGACTACTGCGGTTAGTGGCCAGTTGCCAAAAACAGAACACAAAATTGCGTCATTGTGCGGGCTACAAAAGGCTGATTATGATAGGTCATCATTCATCTAACACCCACCCAAACATTTCCTTAAAGTCGTTGTAGCACTCTGGGCATATCCAATGATAGTAATCCGTTGTGCAGTAAGCATTTTCTGTGGATGAGTCAATTGTTTCCCAGCAAAATTCACAATGGTCGTGATCCCAGCTTTCGTCAAGCGTGACCCATTTTGAATAAAGAAGTGTTTCCCTCTTCAGATATTTCAACTGATTCGTGAGACGCCAATCATTGCTTAGGTCTTTTGTCATTTTTTACTCCTCGTGTTTTTTGGTTCGATGCGACCATCATTGTAAACCCTGTAACCGATACCATCTGACCCTTTGTAATCCCAATGAGGCTCAATAGGATGTGGATGATCCAAATTGGGGTACCAACTTTCATCTGTTTTCGGGTTGTACCAGCTTCCCCTCCCTGAGGCTGGATCTCCCCTGCCACGCCATTCAAAACCCTTGCCGGGTGACTTAGCTGGGTTGTTGCCTGGATATTTTACATCAGGGATGGAAATACTGCCCTTGGTACCCGCAAAAAGCCCTGACTTGCCTGCGCCCATGTCAAGCCTCGCCTTTCTTGTGGCTTGTTTCAAACTCACTGGCCAAGGGGATGATTTTAACTTTGCCCGACAGAGATTCAACATCCATCCCCCTTGGTATCCGCCCATAGACAACCACGGTTTCAGGCTCTATCCGATTTAGCATCTCATTGAACCCGCGCAGAAAGTAGTCCTTGTCGACCTTTAATTTGATACAGCCGTGAGAGCCAACGGCAACGGTGCCACCCTTTGGTAGGCCATCAAATACAAAATCGTAAGTCCGCTCATCGCCCCAGCGGATATTTGGGATAATTTTGATCCCGTTGCTCTGTAGCCAATACCCGATGGCCCGGCTCTTGTATACGCTCCATATCTGCATCGCCAGCGGCATGTCGCGGTAAAGGCTGTAGTCAGGAAGTATTACCCCAGCCACACGGAGGAAGTCTTTTAAGTATTGCCCTTGCTTTACCTGCCAATCATTCCAAAGACTCACAAAAGTGTAATCGTGACCGTAGAAATGCAACCAATTGGTGCAATCGGCACTATTGCGTTTTGCAAATGAAATCAGGTTATTGGGAATAAAGTCGGTCTTTTCCAGTAATGGAAACTCCCATCTTCCAACAAACTCTGCGCCCCACACCATCGCGGCGTTGAATATATCTCGAACTATGGCCATGTGGCCTCCCTTGTGATATCTCGGCTTCATTACCGAGCTATCACAAAGATATTTTTTGCTTCGTCCGTCACTTTTTTTTATTTTTTGAAAATTTCAACGGACAATATAAAATCGCTATATTGCTGAATTTCTCAAAATGCTAGGATGTAGATACTAGAACTTATAGGGCTATCCATACTATACATATGAGTTACAGTTAGGATTCAAGCCTTTTTCTAAAGTCTGCACGCACAGATTCACCCCATTTGGCCTTATCCAATGCTTTCCATGTCTTTCCTGTACGCTCCATATGGATTTGCTTTGCTAGAAAATATGTCAATTCTATGTGGGTATCAATATCGCATTCAATCCCATGGATAATCCGAAATAAGATATTGTATAGCCGAAAAATAGTGCCATCCATTACGCTTGTTGTGTCCTTGTAGACTACTACATCACCGCCTCTTGGCAGAGTCGAGGTGGCGTGCGAATTTCCCGTTTTGCGTTTTATTTTAAGCTCCGATTCCTCCACTCCTACCTGCAACTCCAGCATTTTTATGATATTTTCGATCTGTCCTGTAACAGAATACTTACGTTGTGGTATCTCAATACAGCGTCCATCATCAAGCAAAAAGCAGTGTCTTTTCTCCAAAGGCTTATCGCTGTGAGTACAACGCCCGTCCTGAAGGCAAGGCGGTGGCTTAAAGCGAAATTGCTTTTCCCACTGCCCGTGTCCATGTAGGTTATCCATATGCTCTGCAAAAACTTTTGGTGGCTCACGTTTTGCCCATTCTGGGTCCCATTTAGTCTTTGGGGTTTTTCCATGTCGTCTGTCTAGGTTTTCCTGGCTCAATTTCAGCTCATCATGGAACACAAATTGACCTGTTGGCATTCCAGCAATGATTTCTTTTGCGGCTTTAAGTTTAGCGATGGCTTTTTTTAGCTCACTCTTTGCCTTGCCAGCAGTCATTTTTGTGTTACACTTTGTTGGAGTGCCTTTTTTTGTGACTTGAGCCTTGTAAAACAACCTGCAATTGAGAAGCCTCATTAATCGATCTTCGTCACTGGCTATTGCTTCTAGTATTGGCTTAAATGCTCGATATTTGGCATCTCCGCTTTGCTTTGCGGTGCTGTAATCCAAGCTTTTTAGCCATTCTACTGTTTGCAGTTTATCCTCTTCTATTGCGATACAGGCTTCTTTGTACCAATCTGAGGTATCTTGGTTCCCACCATTCTCTATACCCTGACCATCAGCCATACTATTCTTCTCTAGTCGTCAGAGCCTGATACTTATCCATCAATTTCGCCACAATCTCCGGCTCTGACATGTCTTTGGCAAAGCCATACAGCTTCATCACTGCACGGTCTAGGGATTGGTGTGCCCTGAGGAGTTCGCGTGGCATGGTCAGCGGGTCATAGAGGTCTGCGAGGGAGCTATCTGGGAATTTTGCCCTCGCGTCCAAAACGCTCTGTGCCAGTCTTTCTATTTCCGCTTTCTGTTTGTCTGTGGCATTAGGCCATGGGAAACTGTTGTAGACAATATCTTTTGAGTAGCGGTAATCGCTTTTCAACCGTCCACACACAGCCCTCATCCACGCCATGTGGACACTGGATGTGAGTATGCCAAAGTGGTAGAGGGTGGCATACGGGATGATTTTAACTGCATTGCTACACAAGACCTTTGGTGACAGAAAACCAATAGGAACATACGCCCTGCGCTCGGAAGACGTTTCTGGCACTACTACATAATTTACTTTCGGCATGTTTTCAACATGGAATCTTGTGGGAGTATCGGCCAGCTTGCGGGTGGACTCACTACTGCTCTTTAGGCGGAATTGTCTTACAGCTGTGACCCGTTTCATCGCCTCTGGCATTTGCTTTAGCTCTGATGGAGGGCAATCACCTAACCATAAACAGTACCGTGTATAGCCGTTGATAAACTCATGTGAGCCAATCCATGGGCGGAACCACTTTTTAGCCTGTGGCTCTATTTTTAGGAACTCTTTTTTTTCTTCATCTGTAAAGAGATAGTTACCGTCATCTATTGGTTTGTTGCCTATACCAATCTGGGGCACGTCACATATTGGCATGGTTCTGCTCTCTATAAATACATCAGGCGCGTCCACTAGGTAAGGGTTGATGTTCTTTGCCGTGGTTTTGCATTCGCCGTCAAAGATAACTTTTTGACTACTTCCAACAGTGCTGAAACCGATAATTACGCAATGCACTGCGGCTTTGCCTTTGGCTTCATTGTCCCATTTGAATGTACGGTAGGCAAAATCTATGTGTATGCCAAACATTTCAAAGAGGGGTTTCCAGACAGCGGATACTTGCTCGCCTTGGGTTATGGAGTTTGTGGAGACAAAGGCAACTCGGATTTTTGTCCCTTGGATGTATTTGGATGCTTGGTAATACCATGCGGCTACATAGTCTAATACGCCTGCATTCTTTGTTTGGGTCCCTTTGGTATCAATAAACTGCGAGATAAGATCGTCTCGTTGACGCTCACTCATCATTTTTGATCCTACAAACGGCGGATTACCAAGGATATAGCTCAGTTGGTTTTTGGGGACTATGGTTTCCCAGTCTATACGGTGAGCGTTTGCATGAACTATGGTGGCCGATTGTTTTAATGGTAGGCGGTATTCGTACCGTTCAAATATAGCAGTTGCCTCCAGGTTCATCAGGTGATCCATCAGCCACATACCTGTCCTGGCTATCTGACATGGCCATTCCTCTATCTCTATTCCATAAAACTGGTCTACGTTGACTTTGAGGTTGCCTTCGATTGGGGTCGCAAGCATTTTGCCCAGCTTGCTTTTGCCTTCTTTGCCATCCAGCATTGCTTTGACCACTTCCAGTTCCAAGCGGCGAAGTTCTCTGTAGGCGACTATAAGAAAGTTGCCGCATCCGCAGGCTGGGTCTAGAAATTTCAAGTTTGCTAATTTATTCTGAAAATCAGCTAGGGTTTTGCTTTTCTTTGTTTTGGCTTGTTTCTTTATTGAATCAAACTCTTTTCTTAGTTCGTCCATAAATAATGGGTTGATGAGCTTGAGTATGTTTTCTTCACTTGTGTAATGCGCCCCAATCTCACGCCTTTGGTCTTTGTCCATGACCCCTTGGAACATTGAGCCAAAGATGGCTGGACGTATCTGGCCCCAGTCGAAGTCCAAGCACTCAAGCAGTTCATGGCGCATTTTGCGGTTGAAGGCGGCCTGATCAAGGTTCTTTTCGAATAGGCTACCGTTTATGTGCTTGAAGTGAGAATTGTCTATTTGCTTGGTCAGACGGGGATTTTTGCTTAGGTAGGGGTTTGGGGGGCGGTCATCTACTGACTTCCTCAAGTCCTGAAACAATTGTGTCAGGTAGGCGTTCAGGTTGCTCCCGTTTTCGGCGGTGGCCTCTATGTAATTCTGGAAGCTGTCCTGTTCAAATATGTCTGTATCATTGGCAAATAGGCAAAATAGTAACCTTGCGAGGTAGATTTCCAAGTCCTGCCCGCTGTAGTTCTGTTTGAGTTCGTCATGGAGCTTGGCCATTTTTTCGGCGGCAAGCCTGTTCACGCCTTCTTTGTCACGATGGATGCCTGCGTCTGTGGTGCCTTCCAGCATGGGGGCAAAGTGTTTTCTATATTTCTTTAGTTTGGCTGTCTTAAAATCCCATACTTGGTCTGTCTGTGTATTCCAT
>WRHW01000029.1 GCA_009783055.1 Holophagaceae bacterium | reverse complement strand
TTGAGTGCACGAATCCCTTCTCCTGCAACCACAATTGTCAGCGCAATAGTGATGAGAAAACCCAACAGCAACTTGTTACGCATTTTTAAGTTATAGTACCAGTTCATAATTGTTCACCCGCAAAAAGTGTGCAGTAGCAATTGCACAGTGTCAATGGCACTCCCGAATTGATGCCATCATTCTTTTATTAACACTCTCATTTTTTTCCTAGATGTATATTTGTGGGCATGGGCATCCATGCTTTGATATTGTGGGGCAAGTCCTTTTCGTCGATTGGCTGTTTGCTGAGGTCGTAAACTATCCAGTCGTGATGACATTGGTCGGCACTATTGTCTGTTGCCGAATTTACAGGTCTGGGGACTGCGTAACCTAATGCAACTACATCCTCACCATTGTTGTCTTTTAAGAGGCAGATAACCTTCGTGTTGATTTCAGGCATCTTATCATGGCAATCGATCCACTTCGGCTCTGTAAGGTAAGGGTCATCGAATGCCTTTGCGATAGTACCTAGTATTTCAAGCACTTTCGCTCTTGGAAAAAGGTGAAGAGTATCGCCATCACAGGAATAGTTATATTCCGGAATGGGGTCGTTGGGTATTCTGAGGCCGAGATTCTGTTTAATAGCGGCTGTCATTATGGCGTATGTGTCGTAATGCCCAAGAAAGAAAGGTTCTTTTTTTTGCGATTTTGTGTTTTGAAGTACGAATAGGTTATACATGTTTTTTCCGAAAAAAAAATCCAAGTACTGGACTGTCTAGTTTTGAAAACTCCCAAGGTAGAGAGAGGGGGGATTTGTTAGGGAAAGGGGGTAAGTTTGTTGATACCCCTTTTTGTGGGGCCTTGCTTTTTTTACAAGATGAAACAGTTTATACAAAAAATTACATTTGAAACACTATAGCATATCCGAAGAGCATTTCCATAGAGCCAATTTCTGATTCTGTCAAAAAAGTGATCAGTGACCAGTGGTCAGTGGCCAGAAAAACACATAACCCTAATTGTTCCCGCTAATTAAGGGTATTTCGCATATTGATTGTATCACTCTGTATATTTTGTTTCATCTATATAAACTGTTTAGTTGCAGTGTTTAGAAATTGCAGAGAAAACAAGTTTGACCATAGCTATTTACGTTTTTGTTGTTCACTTAATACTAGGTTGCATTTATCCTAAATAGTCCCATGCTTTGTCTCGGGAAGAATGTATCGATGAACATCAATTTAGAAAACCTCGTTTCCAACTCAGAAGCCAACCAGAATTTTTCTAGGGTTGCGCGCCTCGTTGATGAAAAGGGCACTGCCGTCATTCTTAAAAACAATGCCCCTCGCTATGTCCTCTTGGACTACGGCTTATTGCGTCAAAATGCCCTTGCAGACGATGCTGATGTGGACGTGGCGGCGACAAACGTTTTAGCAAAGCACATCAAAGCCTTTGAGGAATTGGCGAAGTGATTACGCTTGATTATTGATCAAGTCATACGCCCCCACGAAAAACTACTTCAAGGATTACCAATGCCCACCAACACAGTGCCCGACAAAGGGAAAAACAAGATCAAGTTGTTTGAGGAAAGGAATGTTCGCACCGTTTGGGACGAACAGAACGAGAAATGGTGGTTTTCAATTGTTGATGTGATTGCTGTTTTGACTGAAAGCGAAAATCCCCAGGCGTACTGGCGCAAATTGAAAGAACGCTTGAAAAAAGAAGGAAATGAAACCGTGACAAATTGTCACGGTTTGAAAATGCCAGCCCCGGACGGCAAGATGCGCCTCACGGACGTTGCCGACACTGAGCAGGTGCTACGCCTCATCCAATCTGTCCCAAGTAAAAAGGCGGAGCGGTTCAAACTGTGGCTTGCCAAGGTAGGGAGCGAGAGGATTGACGAGACCGTTGACCCAGAAATGTCCATCGACCGCGCAATCCAGAACTACCGCCAATTGGGGTACAGCGAAAACTGGATAAACCAGCGCATAAAGTCTATTGAAGTCAGAAAGGCACTGACGGACGAATGGGACAAGGCTGGAGTCAAGCGCGAAGGCGAATATGCCACCTTGACAGACATAATGAGCAAGACCTGGAGCGGGATGACCACAGGCGAATACAAGCGGTACAAGGGTTTGAAGAAAGAAAATCTCCGCGACAACTTCTCGGTATCCTTCGGATACGCGAGACTTCCACGAAATACGAGGATGCCATGCTTATCCACAAACCCGCTCCCAAGCATTGATGTTTATCCACCTTCATTCTGACCAACATTGAGTTGATACTCAACATGCTTGCCGAGGCCACCGCAACAGAGGTTTCAATAGTCCAACAGCCAGCCGGATTCGGTGAAAGCGCGGCTGTGGCTAAAGAAGGAGCGAAGGCCGCAAAAGTTGCCCGTGAGCAAATTGAAAAAAGCACTGGCAAATCGGCGATAAGTTCGCTTAACGCAAAGAACCTGGGACAAAAGAAGCAAATCGGAAAAAAGTAGCTACAAAACTGTATGATAGATAGAGGCATAAAACCTTAGACATAGACACAGTTCAAATCCCTCACATCAATCGATGGTTACGTTTCCATTTTTGGCGATTTTGTAGTTAGAATAAGGGGATTTCTTTTGGAGGTGCAATGACAACTCCCAATTCGGACATACTGGCTGTAGGTGCCCATCCTGACGATGTTGAGGTGCATGTAGGTGGAATAATGGCAAAGGCCGCCAAAGTAGGGCTAAATGCCGCCATTCTGGATTTAACTCTCGGAGACTTGGGAACTCGCGGAACAGCCGAGATTCGGCACCGAGAGGCTATCGATGCGGCAAAGATATTAGGGGTTGAAAGGCACTTTTTACAGTTGCCGGATGCTAGGTTTACAGAGGGAGAAACCGAGCGTATAGCACTTATGAAAGCATTCCGCTCCATCAGACCTTTGGTTGTAATCCTGCCTTCCCTAGACGACCATCACCCTGATCATCGCCGAACACACCGATTATGTCGCGAAGCATTATATTATAGTGGCTTAAAGAACTACCCCTGCCCTGGAGAACCTTGGAGACCTTTGGCGATAGCATGGGTGGGAGGGGTAAATCCAACATCCCCTCCAGATTTGATCATTGATGTCACCGAAGTATGGCCACAGAGAATGGCCGCCTTCGATGCATTTGACAGTCAAGTAAAAACTGACCCTAACAGGGTAATGACTAAAATTTCTCATCCTGCCTTCCGTTCCGGTATTGAAGGAAGGGCAATGCACTGGGGTAGCCTAATTTTGAAGCCATTTGCAGAAGGGCTATGGTGTGAAAAACCTGTGCCCGTTGGTTTATTACAGTTGTGGCATTCTTTGAAATAGAGGTAATTTCAAAGCCTATGTTATCGGTCTGTGCCCTCCATTACGCCGTCTCCTGCTTGACGGTTGTAAATTGTGAAATATTGCAACATTGCGCAGGATTCGGCTACATTACAGCCCAGCTTACCAACTCCGTTATTTCAAAACACTGGTAGGTTTTGAAAATGGATAACTCGCAATGAAACGCTTTGAAACAGATGTTCTAAGCCAGATTCGCCGACGCGGTGACGGCATCCGCAATTGTTCTGTTATTGTGGCATGTTCAGGCGGAGGCGATAGCGTCGCACTTCTGGCATGTCTTGTAGGTCTAAAGTCCAGTTTGAAATTGGAGCTTGCTGTCGCACACGCTAACCACAATTTAAGAACTGAATCCAACGAGGAAAGTGAGTTTGTAAGACATCTATGTGGCAATTATGGTCTGGCCTATTTGGGATGTTCGCTAGATGTTATATCCCATTCAAAAGAAACAAATCAGGGTATTGAAACTACCGCTCGCGATTTGCGTTGGAGATGGCTAAAGGAAGAGGCCACAAAATCCGGAGCCAAGTGGATAGCCACAGGGCATACAATTGAAGATCATACCGAAACAATTTTTCTGCGATTAGCAAGAGGTAGTGGAGCAGGATGTCTAACTGGTTTGCCAGCTGTCCAAGCTCCGCGCTGGTCGCCATTGATAGAGTGTCGCAGAAAAAAACTTAGGGATTATTTATGTTCATCGGGCATCGAGTGGCGCGAAGATCACACAAACGACATCGGTTTTACTCCTCGCAACAGGTGGCGAAAACTCATGGAAAGTTTTAGAACTGAGAGCCATAGCCTCGACAAACATCTTTGGGAAACCCATAGACAAATAGCAGAGCTGTCGGAGCTAAAAGATACAACTATCGCAGGATGGAAAAGCGAGAGATGGGGTATATCAATAGAAGGCGGTATTTGGCTGGCACTTGGGATGACGGCTAGAGATTTGGTCTGGGTTTTGGATTTTGCGTTAAAGGAATTAGACTTGCCACGCGAGGCGGGGCATCTACTTGATCTGGCAGATTGGATTTCAAAAGTAGCATCTAGCCCCATAAAAAGGGTGTGGAAATGGGGCAATTGGTCACTTTCCCCACACAATAAAGGGGTGTTGTTGCAATTAGGATTTCCAAAAAATATAAATAAGGGATAGAATAGTATCTGTTTGTTTTTGTTTGTACCTAAAATATTTGGGTCAAGTGATTGTTTTGACAACTGCAAGGTTTTGACAAATCTATCTCAATGTATGTTCATTGTAGGTAGCTACGGCCTTTTGGAGGGTGTTTGAATTCTTTCTTAAAAGTTCTCCTGGTATGGGGAGGCATATTTGCTATCGTGATGCTGGCTCTCAACTTTGTCAACAAGGGTGTCAAAGTTCGAGAAATCCCTTTTTCTACTTTTTATAGCGAAGGTCAGGAAGGAAAATATTCAAAAATAACAATCACCGGTCAAGACATAGAAGGCACGTACAAAGTACCTGTCACCGACCCTAAAGGTGGGCAATATAAAGAATTCAAAACTATTGCCTCGATGTGGCCTCAGTTAGGCCAAGAAATTAATACCTGGACTCAGGAATATATGGTTGAGGGCGATCCCAATTCTGGTATGAAGCTAGATGAGTTTCAGGCCGCTAAACCTAGTGAAAACAATTTTTATATGATGTTGTTTTTTTGGGCACCAATGCTCCTCTTAGTCATACTATGGTTTGTTTTTATGAGGCAAGCACAAATGGGTGGCAACAAAGCCCTGAGTTTTGGAAAGGCAAAGGCTAGGGGTCTGTCATCATCGGCAAAACGGGTAACTTTTGCAGACGTTGCAGGTTGTGATGAAGCAAAAGATGAATTAGCTGAAGTAGTAGATTATCTAAAAAACCCAGCAAAATTTGTCAAATTGGGGGGAAAAATCCCAAAGGGTCTACTCCTTATGGGGCCTCCAGGCACTGGTAAAACCTTGCTGGCACGCGCTATTGCCGGAGAAGCCAAAGTACAATTTTTTAGCATTTCTGGTTCAGACTTTGTCGAAATGTTTGTTGGTGTTGGTGCAAGCCGTGTGAGGGATTTATTTGACCAGGCCAAAAAAAGTTCACCCTGCATAATTTTTATTGACGAAATTGATGCTGTCGGGAGACATCGAGGTGCTGGTTTAGGCGGCGGCCATGATGAGCGCGAACAGACGCTGAATCAGCTATTGGTGGAAATGGACGGCTTCGAGGGCAACGAAAATGTAATCCTCATCGCGGCAACAAATAGACCAGACGTATTAGACCCTGCCCTTTTGCGACCGGGGAGGTTTGACCGCCGAGTAGTAGTTGACCGCCCGGATGTCAAGGGTAGAACTCAAATATTAAAAGTTCACACAGATGAAAAGATACCATTGCGCAATGATGTAGATTTGGAAATCATTGCACGTGGCACTCCCGGTTTTTCAGGTGCCGACCTGGCAAATCTTTGCAATGAAGCCGCATTAGGAGCCGCCAGACTTAACAAAAAATCTGTAGAAATGACAGATTTTGAAGCCGCCAAAGACAAGGTATACATGGGTAGCGAGCGCAGATCGATGGTAATGACAGAGGAAGATAAAAAGGTTACAGCATACCATGAGGCTGGCCACACCGTTGTTGGAGCCAGCTTGCCCGTACTCGACGTTGTTCATAAGGTGACTATTATCCCGCGTGGACGCGCTCTTGGGGTTACTTGGCTTTTGCCTGAAAGGGATAGATACAGCACCACAAAAGAATACATGGAAGCTCAAATTTCATTTGCTATGGGCGGTCGCATCGCCGAGGAATTGTTTTTTGGCCAGCTTTCCACAGGAGCCAGCAACGATATTAAACAGGCAACCGGAATGGCAAGGTCGATGGTGACAGAATATGGAATGTCAGAAAAAATCGGCCCCTTAAATTATGGTGCGGGTCAACATGAGATATTCTTAGGCCGGGATTTTACCCAGCAGAGAGAAATAAGCGAGGAAACAGCAAGGTTGATAGATGGGGAAATAAGAGATGTCGTTATGCGAAACTATCAGCGGGCAAAAGACATCATCGAAACAAATAAGCAGAGACTCATTGACATTGCTGAGGCCCTCCTAGAAAGAGAAACGCTAGACAGCAATGATGTAAAGATCATCATGGACGGGGGCACTTTGCCACCTGCGCCGCCTAAACCGGTAATATCTACAGATGACACAGCAGAAGTCAACGAAACGCCACTATTTGAACCATTGCCAGCTTGATTTATCATGCAGTGGAGGCTACCAAACAAGCAAATTCCGCTGGATAGGCTTTGCTACCTTGGTGTAATCAATCTTACTCCTGACAGTTTCAGTGATGGTGGCTGTTTTCTAGACCCACAACAGGCCATACTGCAAATGGAAAAATTAATTAATCAAGGTGTCCATATCATAGATATTGGGGCAGAAAGCACAAGGCCAGGCTATACCCCAGTTGACCCCAAAGAAGAATGGGCACGTCTTGCGCCAATAATTGATTACTATAGAAAAGCCAACCTTGACTGCTCCCTAAGCGTAGATACAAGGCATCCTGAAGTTGCAAGAATGTCTTTGGATTCTGGGGTAGACATCATCAATGACATCTCAGGGTGTAGTAATCCAGAAATGACGGCACTTGTAGCTAATTCTGATTGCGGAATTATCGCAGTTAGGAGTCGTATTATTAATGGTAAAATTTGTTTGCCAGACTATGAAGAGCCTACTCCAAAAACTTCAGAAAAAGCAGTCTCCGAGCTAATTGAAGTCAGAGACCGCCTAACGTCTGCGGGCATCAAGCTTGAAAGGATATTATTAGACCTAGGCTTCGGCTTTGGCACTACCTATCTGGAGGATCAAGCTCTGTGGGATTCTCTTCCCAATTTGCCTGAGGCATTAAATTGGCCATTCGAGCAGTTTTGCATCGGAATATCCCGCAAGAGATATGTTGCTCGTCGCTTTGGGGTTCATGGCAATATGTTGTTGGATAAAAAAACGGCAGAATTAGAGGGATTAGCGATAAAAATGGGGTATACAGTATTTCGTGTCCACTCGGTCGAGAGGGAGCAATGAGTCTAAAATTTTTTGGTACAGATGGCGTTAGGGGAAAAGCCTTTGAACCTCCCCTGACTACTGCAGAAGCTTCCAATTGGGGCACTGCTTGGGCAGTAGCCGCCAAGAATTTTGGTATTCAAAAATTGGTGATTGGATGGGACGGCAGGGATAGTTGTATGGCATTGTTGCAGGCGTTTTTAACCGGTTTCGGTACTGACATTCAAACCGAATTACTTGGGATAGTTCCCACTCCAGCGGTATCATGGGTAATTTCTCGTCAAAACAAGGCATGGGGATTGGTTATCAGTGCCAGTCATAACCCCCCAGAGGACAATGGCCTGAAGGGGTTTGATACAAATGGCCAAAAAATTTCTGAAGAGATAGAGCTTGCCATTGAAGACACTTTTATGGCATTAACTGATGAAAATATTGGAGTTCAAGAATCGCATCCAGCACCTGACATTGAAATCAATCCTTTAGCAATGGAGGCATATCTTGCCAACCTCGGAAAAATTGAGCTACCGGACTCCTTCCCAATCATTGTAGATTGCGCCTTTGGAGCAACAGCACCTTGGGCACAACGCGTATTTACAGGAGCAGTCCACTGGATTGGCACACCTTCGATTGGAAAAAAAATCAACGTTGGTGTTGGATCAACCCACCTTGGCGCGTTACGCAACCAGATACTTTCTACTGGAGTAGCCGCAGGCGTAGCCTTCGATGGTGATGGTGATAGATGCTTGATCCTCGATAATCACGGGGAAATAGTAGACGGCGACCAAATGTTGTGGCTACTGGCCAAAGATACCTGCGAGCAGGGAAATAAACCCAGCGGAGTGATCGGAACGGTCATGTCAAATGGTGCCTTAGAACAAAATCTTAGTGAAATGGGGATTCAATTGGTGCGAACTCCTGTTGGGGATAAATACATGGCGCGAGAGCTAGAAAAAACTGGATGGGATATGGCCGCCGAGGCATCTGGCCATTTGATTCAACGTTACTTATGCCCTACAGGTGACGGCATCGCAACTGCACTGTCTGTTTTGAACATACTAACAAAAAAGCCAGAAAAACATCGTTGGGATTGGTGCTTCAAGCCCTGGCCACAAAAACTGGTTAATATCAAAACAGCTATTCGCAAAGAATTATCTCTCTGCCCTACCCTTCTTAGGACAATCGAAGAAATCAAGAATGAATTTGGCAAGTCAATAAGGCTGGTAATTAGGTGGTCGGGAACAGAACCACTACTAAGATTGATGGCTGAAGCCCAAGACAATGCACTGGTAGAACAAGCTCTTGACAGGCTTACAACCGCCACAAGGGCAGACTTGTTATAATAAATCTCACGAAAGGCTCCAAAAATGCGTCTAGGTGTAAATATCGATCATATTGCTACCATTCGTCAGGTTCGGGGGGGGCGTGAGCCTGAGCCGATAGCGGCGGCTTTGGTAGCCCAAAGTGCAGGTGCCCACGGTATTACAGTGCACCTGCGCCAGGATCGACGGCACATTCAAGATAGAGACATTAGCCTTCTTAAAGAGTTATTGGCTATTCCCTTGAATGTAGAATGCGCCGCTTCTCCGGAAATTCTTGAATTGCTCAGTTCTGTGCGCCCCCAGTGGGTGACATTGGTACCTGAAACTAGGGAAGAATTGACCACTCAGGGTGGGTTGGATGTAGCATTTCTTCAGTCCCACTTACGGCAAATAGTCCGTGACTATCATACAACCGACATCAGAGTAAGTTTGTTCATAGACGCTAACCAAGAACAGGTAAAGGCCGCCGCCAAGCTAGAAGCTGATGCAGTAGAATTTAATACTGGACAATATGCAGACCTTCCACAAGGAATAAACCCTACTCCCATGCTGTCCGTTTTTAGAGAAAATTGTCGCTTAGCATCTCGCCTTGAGCTTGGAGTGCTAGCAGGACACGGATTGAACCTAAGAAATGTTGGCCTCATAGCCGCCATCCCCGAAATCATGGAACTCAATATTGGACACAGCATCGTAGGTCGCTCGGTATTTGTAGGTCTAGAGCTGGCTGTCAAGGAAATGCTGACAGCTATCAATGACCCAGAAATCTGAAAAATTACAAAAAATTCTCTTGAATTACCCAAATATTGCAATATGACTATATAGTAATATTGCAGACCGATTTTTGATCTGGTCTGTAGCAATGTTTTTTCCAGTAGCCCATTGGTAGAAAAACAGAATACTATCTGAGTCAACGGAAAATGATGTTGTTTGTTGTAATGTTGCAATAGTGCAAACTACTTGTTGAATAGTAAACTGGAGCAAAACATGGATCAGCCAAACTTGAATGCCAGCCAAACAAATAACGACATTGATTCCGCGGATCCAGAACTTTTTTTACAACAGTTCCGAGAAAGAAATTCCTCTCTGGATGCCAGGCTGGACAAACTCCTAGAATCTATTCATCAAATAAGAGAGGACATTCAGGAAGGTGCCGAAATTGACCTGGCCAGACTGTCCAAAGCCGCTGTCGACATGATGAATGGCAGGGTTTACCAACACGTAGATATACAGGCCAAAGGCGAGCTAGGAGTAATTGTAAAAACCTTTAATCAAACTCTGGCAAACCTCCAGCAACTGGATGCTTCAGTAAAGGATCAAAGCACAAGGGTTCCTGAGTTGGCCGCCCAGCTCGACTCCATTACCGCCGATACCGAACAAGCCACACAAAATGTCATGAATAGGCTGGATACCCTCATGGCAAAAACAGAGGACGCTGGCCACTTCTTTGCCGACCTAAAGAGAAATGTCGAAGAATATAAGGCTGAGCAGGAAGAGCTGGTAAGTGGATTAACTGGATTTTTAGACCGCGCAAAAAACGGTGAAAACGCTACAAATCTCGCGCAGGACGTTTTAGATTTTCTCTTCGCCTTTCAAGTGGCTCCCAAACCAGATTCGATAGATATGGAGAGAGGGCAAGCCTTGTTGCAGACTGTATCAGACGAGGCTTTTGAAATC
The DNA here is from genome assembly GCA_009783055.1 of Holophagaceae bacterium. Taxonomy (GTDB): domain Bacteria; phylum Acidobacteriota; class Holophagae; order Holophagales; family Holophagaceae; genus WRHW01. The sequence continues at coordinate 16,384 of WRHW01000029.1, read as the reverse complement.
CTCAACGCTCTACAATTTCAGGATATTACTCGCCAAAAGATCGAAAAAGTAGTCCAGCTACTTAAACAGTTCCGAATTTCTTTAGATCGCCTTTTGGCAATATTCAAAATTTCCGAAGAGCCAGATACGCCAGCCGAAGGAGATATTTTTGAACACAGAAATGTGGCTACACAAAACAACATCTTCAAAACAGGAGTCATTGCTAGTGCAGATACTGACTCTGTAGATGATATTATCGCCCAGTTCAAAGCAGAAGGGTAATGGAGCACACTCATGTCGACCAAGGATCAGGGATCAACAATAAAGGATATTGCGCTTGCCAGTTGGGGCAGAAAAGAAATTTCCATAGCTGAATCCGAAATGCCAGCTCTCATGGCTATCCGTGAAGAATATGCCACAAAACAACCGCTAGAGGGTGCTCGAATAGCAGGTAGCCTCCACATGACTATCCAAACGGCAGTGTTGATTGAAACACTATTAGCACTTGGTGCCGAGGTGAGATGGGCAAGTTGCAACATCTACAGCACACAAGACCATGCCGCCGCGGCAATTGCAAAGATTGGTACCCCTGTGTTTGCATTCAAGGGCGAAACACTTGAAGAATATTGGAATTTTACTCACCAAATCTTTGAATTCCAATCCGGCGCAAACATGATTCTCGATGATGGCGGAGATGCAACCCTTTTGCTTCATCTGGGTGCTAAAGCAGAAAACGACATTGGCGTATTGGATAACCCAGATAGCCAAGAGGCCACAGTTCTGTTTGCCTCCATCAAAAACAAACTACAAACAGATTCAACATGGTACTCCCGACAGTTAAAAGGAATTATCGGAATTACCGAAGAAACAACCACAGGTGTCCATCGACTGTATGAGATGGCAAAAAATGGTGAGTTAAAGGTTCCAGCAATCAACGTAAACGATAGTGTTACCAAGAGTAAGTTCGATAACTTATACGGATGTAGAGAGTCTCTGATAGATGGCATTAAGCGAGCGACCGATGTAATGATCGCAGGCAAAATAGCTGTTGTATGTGGCTATGGCGATGTAGGAAAAGGGTGCGCTCAGGCACTAAGTTCATTATCTGCCCAAGTATGGATAACTGAAATCGACCCAATCTGCGCCCTCCAAGCGGCAATGGAAGGCTACCGAGTAGTAACAATGGAAGAGGCCGCTCCCCTCGCAGATATTTTTGTGACAGCCACTGGCAATTTCCATGTGATTGACTTCGAACACATGAAGGCAATGAAGCACCAAGCCATTGTTTGCAATATCGGTCACTTTGACAGCGAAATAAATGTGGCTAGTTTAGAAGAAAACTGCAAGTGGGAAGAAATTAAACCACAAGTCGACCATGTGATCTTTCCTGACAATAAGCGAATAATCCTATTAGCAAAGGGGCGATTGGTCAATTTGGGATGTGCGACAGGGCATCCTAGCTATGTTATGAGTAGCAGTTTTGCCAATCAAACACTGGCTCAAATCGAACTATGGACAAAGCGCGACACAAAAGATTACCCAATAGGTGTCCATACGCTCCCCAAGCAACTAGATGAACTCGTTGCACACCTCCAGCTAAAGACTTTACAGGCCAAATTGACCAAATTGCGCCCCGAACAGGCCAAATATATCGGTGTCAATATTGATGGCCCATACAAGCCAGAATATTACAGGTATTGAACCTTCTCCGATATTTTGTTATCAACGATAAACTTGTGAAAACGCCGGAAATCCGGCCATCACTGCAATTAATAGAGTAGGGGAAACATGCAAACTTATAGTGGCAAGCCAACCGCCGTCCTGCAACCAGATGACCTGCGAAAAACAGAACAAAAAATGATAATACTGGATTGTAGGCCATTTGAAGACTATGAATTCTGTCACCTAGTTGGTGCTATCCATGTTGATATTGATGCCGTCCTGAGTTCTGCCAAAGACCCAACTCATGATCCTAAAAAAGGTGGTCGAAATCCCCTCCCAAAAACAGAAGTATGGCAAAAACAACTCTGCGATTGGGGGGTGGAGAAAAATAGCCTTGTAGTAGCATACGACAACGCAAGCGGAGCCGAAGGGGCCGCCAGAGCATGGTGGCTACTAATGGCTTCGGGAATCCGAGCCGCGGTTCTGGATGGGGGGTGGGATGCCGCTATGACTGCTCACCTCCCACTTACCGAAGATATTACTCAACCAACACCATCTATTGTTAAATTTACAAACTGGCTACTCCCAACCGTAGACCTCGAAGCGGTGGAAAAATATCGAAAAAATCCAGAGTGGATTCTGTTAGACTCACGTGCCCCGGAGAGATGGCGAGGTGAAATCGAACCCTTCGACCCCATTCCTGGCCACATCCAAGGAAGCAAAAACATCTTCTTCAAAGAAAACCTTGTTGACGGACGCTTTAAGCAGTCCCAAGAACTCAGGCATATCTACACACAAATAATTGGTGATATTCCCTCCAGCCAAGTAATAGCATCCTGCGGAAGTGGCATGACCGCCTGCCATACGATATTAGCCCTTTATCAAGCAGGAATCGAAGGAGTATCTATTTATATCGGTTCCTACAGCGAGTGGTGCAGAAATAATCCGAATCTCTGTTATGATTAATTTTAATTAGGTTTTCAAAATGGTCACAATCGAAATCGCCCCAGCAAAATTCAATAGATACCTCTCTGTTTTAGGTCGTCGCAGAGACGGCTTTCACCTGCTCGAATTAGTTACAACAGTACTGCATGGCTGGCAAGCCCTTACAGACGAACTAACAGTAGAGATTGCCGACGAATTGTCACTAGAAATAGAAGGTCCGGAATCAAATGGATTGATTCCAGACGAATCAAATCTAGTAATTAAAGCATGGCGCGCACTTGAAAAAGAATCTGGCAAAGTGCTTCCAGCCAAAATCAACCTATATAAGCGCATACCTTTCGGAGCAGGGCTTGGAGGAGGTTCCTCAGATGCCGCCGCCGCCCTCCGAGCAGGCAATAGCATATATGAGTTAGGACTACCGTCTGCAACCTTACTTCGCCTAGCGGCAGACCTAGGCTCTGATGTGCCACTATTTCTTTTGGGGGGTACAGTACATGGCAAGGACCTTGGCCAAAAAGTAAGCAAAATTAAGGATTTTCCACTACCCCCTATGTTGATAGCATTTCCACACATCCACCTAAGTACTACATCGGTCTATAAAGCAGTGTCCCTGACTGATAACATCAATCCCGCCCACTGCCCTGCCCTTGAAATTGGTGAAGTTCCTCCATGGCGCAACGACCTCACCAGGGCCGCCTTAAAAATTTGCCCTGCCCTCGGCCCAGTCCGGGATGTCCTGCAAAACGTCGGTGGCGACCCACTACTATGCGGTTCCGGCAGTTCCTGGGCCGCAAAATTTCCAAGCATCGCAGATAGAGATTCTGCTCTTGAAGGTCTCCTGGCATGGCATCCAGAATGGAGTATTTACACAGAGTAGAGGCTAGAAATTTTGCTTGATTTTTGTATAGCAGATGCCACACTTTTAGCGACTTCTATTTGGATATAATTGCTATATCCTATTCAATTGGAGGTAATATGCCATTCAAGGATGAATGCGGTGTTTTTGGTATTTCGAGCCAGGAGGAAGCGGCGAGGCAAACCTACCTAGGGCTATATGCGCTACAACACCGTGGGCAGGAGGCGGCTGGGATGTGCACTAGAGAGGGCGGCATATTGCACCAGCATAAGGCACCGGGGCATGTAGCAGATGTTTTTTCAGCATCTACCCTCGATTCACTGCATGGGGATGCGGCAATCGGCCATACTCGATATTCATCAAATGGTAGCTTTGCTTCCCATGAAGCCCAGCCTTTCATGGTTTATGGACGCTTTGGCCCTTTGGCTCTGTGCCATAATGGCAACATTATCAATACCGAATTATTAAGAAACAAATTGCTAGAAGATGGGCATACCTTTAACAGTATGTCAGATTCAGAAGTAATTCTTGCTCTGATCAATACATCCAAGGCCAACAATTTAGAAGATGCAGTTGAGGATGCGCTACGACAAATTATTGGTGCCTTCAGCCTATTGATACTTTCAGACAAACACCTGATAGCTGTAAAAGACCCTCATGGGTTGCGCCCTCTGTCTGTTGCAAAGCTGGGCGAAAGCTCCATGCTGGGAGAGCCTTCCATCGTGTTTGCGAGCGAATCCTGCGCTTTTGACCTATTGGGAGCCGAATATATGAGGGAATTAGAAGCAGGAGAAATGCTAATCCAGTCCTCAGATGGTCTCCATAGTCGATTCCCAAACAAAAGGTGCCCTGCCAAACCCTGCGTCTTTGAGCATGTCTATTTTGCTAGGCCGGACAGCTATGTCTTTATGCGCAACGTAATGGCTACGCGACGGGCAATGGGGCGTCAGTTGGCAATACAACACCCTGTTGACGCTGATGTAGTAATACCTGTACCGGATAGTGGCGTTCACGCCGCACTAGGATATGCAGAACAGAGCGGAATTAGGTTTGAGTTTGGCATGATTCGCAATCACTATGTGGGACGCACCTTTATCGAGCCAAAACAAAGTATCCGAAGCTTTGGAGTAAAGGTAAAGCTAAACCCGGTAAAAGACCTGCTACACGGCAGACGGGTCGTATTGATTGATGACAGCATTGTCCGCGGCACTACCTCAAAAAAAATTGTTGGCATGGTGAGAGATGTAGGGGCAAAAGAAGTTCATGTCAGGATAAGTAGTCCCCCCACTACACATCCATGTTTTTATGGCATTGATACACCTACAGTCGAACACCTGATAGCAAGCTCGAAATCCACCGAAGAAATTCGCCAATTTATCGGGGCAGATTCACTAGATTATATAAATCTCGAAGGCTTATACACTGCAATGCAGGACAAAGGCGGATGTGGGTTCTGCTATGCGTGCTTTAACGGGAATTATCCTATTCCAAGAACCTAGTAGAAAAATAATTATTGAATGCACCCCATGACCTAGCAACCACTGAAACTAAAAATAAACATGTTAGCGATAGTTGGTCCCACAGCTTCGGGCAAATCCGCCCTAGCAGTAGAGATTGCAAAAAGAATTGATGGCACGGTCATAAATGGCGACCCTTTTCAGGCATATTCAGACATTCCTATCGGCACTGGACAGCCAAATATAAAAGATCAACAAGGGATACCGCACCTTGGCTTCGGTGAACTGCCTTTGTATCAGGCAATAAATCCCGCAAGTTTTGGCATTCTTGCGAGAAACTGGATAGCCGAGGCTCAAGCGTCCAACCGAAAACCCATTTTGGTGACAGGTTCAGGGCTATATTTGAGGGGAATTTGGGACCAACTGGACGAAATGCCGGATGTATCAGAAAAAATTGTAAAAAAGATGCGTCGCCTATGTAAACAGATAGGCTCCCCTACCCTACATTCTTACTTAAAGGTTGTAGACCCTGCCCGTGCCACCCAGCTCCACCCAAACGATGGTTCTAGGATTCAGCGTGCCATGGCTCTGCATATTGCCACGGGAAGGCCACCAAGCATGTTTTTGAACCAACCTGGCCTTGGCTCCCCAACGGGGTGGCAAGTAGTACTAGTCATGCCTAATCGAGAATCTTTGAGGGAACGCATAGCCAGTAGAGTAAAAAACATGTTAGAGCTAGGCTGGTGCAACGAACTGCAAAAATTAATAAATGCTGGTCTGTCGCAAGATATTTGCCGTCTTCGCCCCTTGGGATATGACATATTACAGGAATATACCGACCCAGACACGGCCAAAGAAAAGATAATCCAAGCCACACAAGCTTATGCAAAGCGACAGGTTACATGGTTCAAAAATCAGTTGCCAGAAGCACAGTGGTTTGACCCAGAAAAAGACTTTCCTGAAATTGATATGGTACTAAAAGAAAGCATATCATTGTAGAATGATTTTGTTGAAGGAGGATCATCATGCCAGTTCTTGACATGACATTGGCAAGGGACACCAAAAAATTCTGTTTCTTGACATCATCTGTAGGTCGAAAGCTCATTATGGCCATAACTGGCTTTGCTTTCATTGGCTTTATTACAGGCCACATGATTGGCAACCTAACTGCGTATCTAAGCATCGTTGAAAGGGCTACCGGAAAAATTCCTGGCACTGCCATGAATGAATACGCCCACTTCCTCAAAGACGTGGGGCATGGCTACGGCATTTGGGGGGTCCGCGCCGGACTATTAGGGCTTGTCCTTCTCCATGGCTGGGCCGCCTTGACTACTACTTTGGATAGTTGGGCCGCTCGCCCAAAAGGGTACCGAAAATACGACAGAAAGTCAGCTACATGGGCAAGTCGTTTGATGAGATGCACTGCTATATTTTTGGCTCTTTTCGTCATCTATCACTTGTTACACCTAACGGTTGGCCTACCCTACCTGCATTGTGCCGAAAATCCAATTGTCGTAGACGCGACAGGCGGATCAGTCGATGTGTTTCGCAATTTTGTAAATGGCTTCAAAGACCCACTTGCTAGTGGCATCTATATCGTTGCCAACCTCTGCTTAGGTTTGCATATCTGGCACGGCATTTGGAGCTTTAGCCAAACGCTGGGTCTGTCCCATCCCAGGTACGACAAGTTGAGGCGTTACGTGGCCACCCTATGGGCTATGGCCATCGTGGGCGTAAACATTTCATTCCCCATTGCAGTTCAACTAAACATTTTGTGGTATTAGGGAGATAAAACAATGGAACTCAAATCAAATATCCCTGATGGCCAAATAGACAAAAAATGGGACAAGCACAAATTTGACATGCGTCTGGTCAACCCTGCCAACAAGCGGAAATATAAGGTTATCGTTGTTGGCTCTGGCCTCGCAGGTGCTTCTGCCGCGGCATCCATGGCCGAACTCGGCTACAGAGTTGAATGCTTTTGCTACCAGGACAGCCCCAGGCGCGCCCACAGTATTGCCGCCCAAGGTGGTGTAAACGCCGCCAAAAATTACCATAATGACGGCGACAGTATTTTCCGCCTCTTTTACGATACGGTTAAGGGCGGGGATTTCCGCGCAAGAGAAGCCAATGTTTACCGCCTCGCACAGGTCTCAAATGACATCATCGATCAATGCGTAGCACAGGGCGTTCCATTTGCCAGAGAATACGGCGGACTACTTGACAACCGTAGCTTTGGCGGAGCGCAGGTAAGCAGAACATTTTATGCCAGAGGGCAAACAGGACAACAACTGTTGCTTGGCGCATATCAGGCCCTAGCTCGGCAAGTGGGGTTAGGCACGGTAAAGATGTATCCTCGCCACGAAATGCAGGAACTGATCGTTATTGACGGCGTAGCCAAGGGCATAGTGGTGCGCGACATGGTGACAGGTGAGATCACTGCCCAAATGGCTGATGCCATTTTACTCGCTACGGGTGGATATGGAAATGTGATGTATCTTGCCACCTACGCCAAGGGTTGTAACGGAACAGCCGCATGGCGCGCTTACAAAAAAGGTGCGGCATTCGCAAACCCCTGTTTTACACAGATTCATCCAACATGTATTCCTGTTACGGGCGACCACCAATCAAAACTCACCCTGATGTCAGAATCCCTGCGCAACGATGGCCGTATATGGGTACCACTGCAAAAAGACGACTGCAAAAAGGCTCCGGGAGATATTCCCGAAAGCGATCGCGACTACTACCTTGAGCGTAAATATCCATCCTTTGGCAACTTGGCTCCCCGCGACATTAGTAGTCGAGCCGCAAAGCAAGTATGCGACGACGGACGCGGAGTTGGGTCAACAGGTCTTGGAGTCTATTTGGACTTTGCAGATGCCATCAACCGCTTGGGTGCTAGCAAGGTTGATGAAAAATATGGCAATCTCTTTGAAATGTATGAGCGTATCACTGGCGAAGACCCATATAAAGTCCCAATGCGTATCTTCCCTGCCACTCACTACACTATGGGTGGTCTGTGGGTTGACTACAATTTGATGAGTACAATTCCTGGTTTGTTTGTTCTCGGCGAAGCCAACTTCAGCGATCATGGAGCAAATCGCCTTGGGGCATCGGCCCTCATGCAGGGATTGGCAGATGGCTACTTCGTTGCCCCATATACTGTTGGTAACTACCTTGCTGGCATCAAACCCAATTCCACACCTTCCACAGACACCCACGAAGCCAAGGATGCAGTGAGAACTGCTAACGACCGCATCAGCCAGCTACTTGGTATCAACGGAAAAGAAACCCCCACAGAGTTCCATAGAAACCTTGGCAAGATAATGTGGGAATACTGTGGCATGGCCAGAAACGAAGCTGGCCTCAAAAAAGCCTTGTCGCTAATTCCCGAACTTCGCGCCCGTTTCTGGGAAAATTTGAGAATCCCCGGCACCGGAAGCGAGGTAAACCAGAGCCTCGAAATGGCCGGACGAATATCTGATTTTCTTGAACTCAGCGAATTGATGTGTCTGGATGCCTTAGAACGCCGCGAGAGTTGCGGTGGTCACTTCCGTGAAGAATGGCAGACAGACGAAGGCGAAGCGCAGAGAGACGACACTAATTTCTGCCATGTTGCCGCTTGGGAATTCACAGGGCTTGGCAATCGCCCCAACCGCCATGTCGAGCCACTACACTTTGAAAACGTACACCTCGCCACTCGTAGTTACAAGTGAGGAGCATAACTATGTCCGAACAAATTCTTAACCTCACACTCCAAGTCTGGCGGCAGAAAGATGCACAAGACAAAGGTCGCTTCGAGACATATCAGGCCAATAACATCAGCACAGAAATGAGTTTTTTGGAAATGCTGGATGTTGTAAACGAAGACCTGATTCATAAAGGTCTAGAGCCAATTACTATGGATCACGACTGTCGCGAAGGCATTTGTGGCACATGTGGGATGGTAATAAATGGTCGTCCTCATGGGCCTAGAGAGCGCACCACTACTTGCCAGCTACACATGCGTAGCTTCAAGGATGGCGACACGATAACTATCGAACCATTTAGAGCCAGGGCTTTTCCTGTCATCAAAGACTTGATGGTTGACCGCAGTGCCTTCGAGCGAATCATTGCCGCAGGTGGATATATTTCTGCCCCAACAGGCTCTGCCCAAGATGCCAACGCGCTACCAATTCCAAAAACATGTGCAGACTTGGCTATGGATGCCGCCGCATGTATAGGGTGTGGTGCATGTGTGGCCGCTTGCCCCAACGCTTCAGCCATGTTATTTCTTTCTGCAAAAGTTAGTCAGCTTGGCTTACTCCCACAGGGTCAGCCAGAGCGACTCACTAGGGTGCGCGACATGATCGCTCAACTAGACGCAGAGCACTTCGGCACTTGCACCAACTTTGCAGAGTGCGAGGCAGTGTGCCCCAAGAGCGTTAAACTGGAACACATAGCCCGCATGAACCGCGACTTCTTTAAGTCCGGCATTCTTCACAGACCTCCCCACACTTCGGCAGGTGGAGTCTAGCCCATTTTTCCACTCACCACACTGATGATGCTGGTAGTTCGGCAAATAACGGCATACTAGCATCATTGATAGATACTCCCTCAAACATACGATATACAATCATCCGAGAGGTGCAAACATGGCCACTTCCTTCACTTATGCCACATGGACGCCTGATATGGCGACAGGAAACGCTATCGTTGACGACCAGCATAAGCAGTTAATAGATTCACTCAACCAACTCTTCGATGCCCACAAGAGTGGCAAGGGTAGCAAAGAAGTAAAACGAATGATGATCTTTTTAGTGGACTACACAGTAAAACATTTCACCGAAGAAGAAGGCATCCTGACAAAATATAACTATCCAGACTTGGATAATCACAAAAAAATTCATGCCAATTTTACCGCCACTGCAAAAAATTTACTCCAGGATTTGTTGCAGGATATAGCTAGTGGCGGCCCTTCGGATGAAATGATCACCAATGTTTATGTGATAGTCGGCAAATGGGTGATAAGCCACATCAAGGTCCAAGACACCAAGTGGGCAGAGTTCGTTAAAAGCCAAAAGTAGTTTTTTCCCTAGCCCCGATCTTCGTAGGAAGTATTTTTATGAGCAAAAAAGGCGAGGTGAAAGCCGATTTACTAGGGGTCTCATTTTTACTCTTCATTTTACAGTTGGCTCTATACGTCCTTACTTGCGGAATATCTGCCGGAAAGAAAACGAAATAATACTTTTCATGATTAATACTATCGCGGAGACACTATTTCCGGCATATACGCCTCACCCATCCAATAGACCAGTTCCAACGGGTGTTTAACATCCCACAATAGTAATTCAGCCTTTGCTCCTTGGAACAAGTGTCCGATGTCATTTCTGTGGAGGCTCTGGGCTGGATGGAGCGTCATGGCTGTAAATGCCTCCTCAAATGTCATCCTGAGTTGGAGGCAGGCAAGGCGCAATATCAATAAGGGGTCGATGCAGGCACAACTACCAGGATTGAAGTCAGAAGCCAGAGCAACCTTACAGCCTGCATCAATCATAGCTCTTGCAGGTGCAAAGTCCTTCATTCCAAGAAACAGAGTAGTTGCGGGTAGCAAGGTAGGCACAACGCCCGCTCTGGCCATATCTGCCATCCCCTTTTCAGAGCAGAACATCAGATGATCTGCACTTGCCGCACCCAGTTCTGCGGCTAATTCAGCACCGCCTGTGTGAACAAATTCATCTGCGTGTATTCTAGGTTTTAAGCCCAGTTTTCTGCCAGACTCTAGCACTTGTCTACCATGATCTGATGTAAAGACTCCTGCTTCAACAAAGATGTCACAAAAAGAAGCCACCTTTGGAAAGCGTCTGACAAGTTCGGGTTGCCACTCTTCGCTAACCATCCTGATGTATTCATCTGCTCTTCCGGCATATTCAACAGGAATATCATGGGCAGGCATGATAGTAATATCCAGACTCCAGCCCCGCTCGATTAGCTCTGAATATGCTTGCAGAAGTCGGGATTCAGATTCCAGCTCCAATCCATAACCCGTTTTACACTCAACATGCAGGATACCCTTGGATCGCATCTTTTGAAGCCTTGACTCGCCAATGTCTACTAATTCAGCAACTGTGGCCAATCGGGTGGCTCTAACAGTTTCCCTGATACCTCCTCCCTCGGCGGCAATATCAGCATAGGTTGCACCATGTAGGCGACGGTTAAATTCTTGGCTACGGTCTCCGCCAAATAATAGATGGGTATGTGGGTCAACAAAGCCTGGAGTAGCCCATCTGCCCATACAATCTAATTGCTCATACTTTGAATATTCCGAGGGAAGATCAGAGCGCCGCCCTATCCATGCTATTCGCCCTTCGCTAATAGCAATGTTAGGATCGTCGAGAGTATCAACCTTCCACAATTGGCTAGGGTCTGGTGTCATCAGACCACGCAAATTTGTAAGTAGCTTGTATTTGTTCATAGGCTTCTTTGAGGGTGAAATAAGTTGGTTATAGTAGACCGTTACGAAAAAGTATTCATCATCTCCCCCCCCATGCCCTGCAAAGCGACATAGTAAGGTTAATTAGGGGAGTCGGACTCTTACTCAGTGTACCGCCCTTAATGTCAGAATCAGCATCCACCATAAGAGCGGCCAATTGTTTTAAACCATCCATGCGAATACGTTCTAGCACCCTTGAGTATCCATCAATCAGGAATGATTGTTTGGGAGTCAAACCTAGCACAGCAGAAAACTCTGCTACAGTGCGAAGCCCTCTGGCCTTTGCCTCGTGTAGGCGACACAGACGCTCCACTTCCTTGCGTGCCTGTCCCAATAGCATCAACGGGGCACCTTCCGGATCATCCTCAATTGCACTCCTCAGAGCAATAATTGCATCTCGCAGTTGTCCTTTTTGCCATGCCTGACTCCATGCAAACGCACTCTGTTCGCCAAGCCTGAATGTTGCGCTCTCTAGCAGATTGCGGGTTATTTTTCCATCTTCGGCTACTAGTTCGAGGACTTCCATCGCCCTCGCCAATATACCAGGGTTGCCCCCTAGCTGGTCCGCCAGACCTTTGGCAACACCAATTTCTAGCCTTAGCTTTAATTCCTTTGCCTTAGCTTCTAAAAAAACAACAGCAGATTTGCTGTCCAGCTCACCCACTTTAAGCACCCTGCCTTCGTTTTTCCAGTCAATAAATGGCTTTGCGCTAAGAATCTTGCCCGGAGTTGCCGAAAGTGCCTCTCTAGCCACCAGCAACAAGCATGTGCCATCTATTGGATTTGCAAGAATTTTTTTTATGGATGGTGGCAGTTCTTTTGCCTTTTCTAAAAGATTATCTGCATGGGGAACAACAACGACTCGATCTACCCCAAATGGCGCAGTCTCATGCAGGGCGTTGTTTACAACAGGCCATTGACAACCCTCTGGGCAGGTAATTAGCGAAAAATCTTCCCATTCGGCAGACAAATGCCTGCCCTTCCACGCATTGACTGCCTCCAAGCGCCCATCAGAGTCATCACCGTGAAGCAGAGCATATTTGGCATTCAGAAACAGATCTGGGACAGCCATCAATCTCGACCCTCCAGCAATTGGGTTAAAAAGCTCTCAGCAAAATCATCCGCCAGACCTTCAATTACTTGCAGTTCCTTATTATCAAAGCTGGCAAAATTTTGATCAAGCCTGTACTGGTTTCTAAACGTCAAAAATGGCCTACTCACTACCTCTACCCCTGTTTGACCATCTAAGAGTTGTAAACTGGCACTGATTATTATTTCAACCCTCGTAGCAGATCCAGCGGCCCCCTGAACCTGACCTGCCCTCAAATTTAGTCCAAGTGGAACCACTTCAAATGACTCAATTGTCCCTTGGAGAATCCATCGCGAGCCATATCCCGGAGTAATAAGTTTCCAAGGAGATGAAGCCATGATGCGGTTTTCGACTGCTTTTTTAAAAATCTCCTCTAATCCACCTTGTTTAGTATTATTAAAAATTCGGCCAATGCTGATGGTTTCTCCAGGAATACCCCAAGGCACGGTTTTTTTTTGGCGGTCTAATCGGTGGTATCCGCACCCTACCAAAAAGCAGATAGAAAGTAAAAGAGAGACAAATCGCATAACTGATTATATAGTAGGTGACAGCCAGCGGATAGTGGCGATGTACTCTCTGTAGGCTGATTCTTAACAGAACAAATACAAAAGGTCTCAGAATGGTCAAAAACAGACAAAATGTCAAAGTATTACTTTCGGAGAAAGTTATCTCTAACCGTGTAAAAGAACTGGCTAGGCAAATCGAAGCCGATTGTGGAAATGTCGAATTGATAGTAATCGGTTTGCTCAAGGGAGCCTGTTATTTTTTTGCAGATCTTACTCGCAAACTAGACCTAAACGTTCAAATCGAATTTATTAAAGCCTCCAGCTATGGCTCTGGTCAGGTGAGTTCCGGTACTGTAGCAATCACACAAGATATGTCCTGCTCAATTAGTGGTAAGAATGTACTAATTGTTGAAGACATTGTAGATACAGGCCAAACACTAAAGGCGGTCTTGAACCATCTATGGAGTTTTTCGCCCGCCAGTATCCGTACTTGTACCCTAGTAGATAAACCAAGTCGTCGAAAAGTAAGTGTAGATGTTGACTATATTGGCTTTACCATCGAAGACAACTTTGTGGTTGGCTATGGGATGGATCTAGATGGAATGTATCGTGATCTCCCATATATAGGAATTTATAGCAAGCTAAATAATTAATAGAGACATTTTTTTCAACTTCATTCATCCATTTGTGTCTAGTAGTTAAGCAGGGAATATCGTTCCTGCTGTATTATCTTGATTTTTTGTGGATTCTGCTCCATGATTGCTACAGTGACACAAAAACCATTCCTTCCCATGACCTTGACCACACCGGCAAGTTCTCCGTACCATGCGCCGGAGGTTAAAGACTGGGTTAGTGCCGCCCAGGGAGGCGACCAAGTTGCCTTCACAAGGTTGGTAAAGCTATTTCAAAAAGACGTGTATAGCAAGGCATTTAACATCCTCCGTAATCATCAGGATGCCGACGATGTAGTGCAAGAAACTTTCCTGCGTGTCTATCGCGCCTTACCCGGATTTAGGGGCGAATCCAGCTTTAGAACATGGCTAATAACCATTACAACAAGGCAATCATTAAATTTTTTAGAGAGAAACCGTGTAAGCCATGAAAATATTGATAATGTTTCTGCATCGTCCTTGCACTCTGCTACGAGAGTCGAAGAAAACCAAATGACATCCCTTTTGGATATGGAGGCTCGAGCACTAATGCGAAAAGCCTTCCCTAAGCTTCCAAAGCGACAAAAAGAAGCCCTGCACTTGCGCCTTTCACAAGATATCCAATACGATGAAATCGCCCAAATAATGGGGACTTCCGTTGGCAGTGTAAAGGCTCATATCTTTCATGCAATCAAAAATCTTTCCAGACATATCATGGGAGGCAAGCCATGACGGTCGAACATCCCGATTCCAAACTCCCCGATACCTGCATGGTCGCACTTTCTGCAATCCAGAGTGATCCCTTGGAGCTACCATCCAGCGTTTTAGATCATATTTCCATCTGCCCAAAGTGCTCTGAAGCTCGTGTGATGTGGCTGGCGCAGGAAGATTTTGAATATCAAATTGCTCCGCCTGGCTATTTTGAAAAATTACCTGGCAGAATTTTGCAAAAATTACCTGTATCTCCAAGTCGACTTAGCTTTCGTATCCCCTTACTTGCCTCTGCCGCATCGTTATTGCTTTTAACAGGTATTAGTGGCTATTGGTACGGTCGCCAGAGTCATCAAACAACGGTGGTATTGGAAGCGTTAGTACCTGCTCCAAAAAACATCCAAGACCCTTTCAACCTTGATTTCACATCATTTACAAGCATCGAGCTATTTTCTAAAGTTGAAAGTATGACTCCAGAAGAAACCAAAGAATTAATGAACGGATTAAAAAAACCAGAAGCAAATATGCAACCCACAACGCTATCTGAAGGAGATTGACATGTATAACTGCTTAATTGCCCTTCGTTTTTTTTCCATTTCAGCCTTGCTTTGCGGAATTTGCATCGCGCAGGAACCTGAAAAATGCCCCCAAAGCCAAAGCGACCCCGGACAAATTCTTCGCCAATCCCCGCAAGAACGCAGGGGGCAGAGAGGCCAAGGGTCACCTCAAGATAAAAACCAAGCAGATAGGGGCCGAAGGCCAGAGGGAAATATCGAAAACTACCTAAAATATCTAAAAGAGGCCAGGATCGAGCAAATCAAGCTACGCTTGGGCGTTTCCAACGAAAGAGCCACCACCATAGCCACCAAGTGGGCCGAGCTAGACATCCCCATTAGGCGCATTCATTCAGAGAGCATGTCCGTCTGGCGACAAATGCAATTCATCATCCAAGAAGCCTCCCCCGAAAACGAAAAATCGCGAAAGATTCAACCACTAAATGAACAGTACCGCTCATTGCGAAAAAAATTAGATGAAGCTCGCCATTCCCTCTATCACGACCTCCCGAAGATGGGCGAAACCCCAATCCAACAAACCAGAATTATGTTTTTAATGGAAGAGATGGAGCGCAAAGAGCGCGACGGAATAAGGGCCTTTATCGAAAAGCGCGAAAAGAAAAATCCTGACTAAGCGCGATGGCATCACAGACCAAAAAAGGTAATAACATAATCAGGCAACGCCCTAGGGACAGGCGAACTGCCATTGTCCAATCCGCGCTAAAGTTATTTGCCTCCAAAGGGATTGCAGAAACATCCATCCCAGACATAGCAGAAGCCGCAAACGTGGCCGTAGGCACTCTCTACTGCTATTTTGCTTCCAAAGAGGCACTGGCAAACTTTCTCATCACAGAATCCTCTCAGGCGATGTGCAAATATCTCTGGGATGGGTTTCCATTCTCTGCAACCTATCGCCACCAATTTAGTTTTTTTTGGAGACGCTACTTAGTTTTCGCCGTGGAACACCCCGCCACCTACACATACCTACACCACAGAGCCAAAGACTTTAATCAAGACAAAACCAGCAAAAAAGCAATGAAAACGCTTGAAGAAATAAAAAATTGGATAATAGATAGAGGCATAGCAACCGAAGAATTACGCCCAATGCCAAAGGTCGCCCTAAACGCCATACTGCACGGGACAGCCAACGCACTGATACAAGCCCACCTCAAAGGCCAACTCAAACTGGATGAGATCACTATCACTCAAACAGAACAATGTTGCTGGCAAGCCGTCACCATGGCAATTTAACTTATGATAATTCAGTGTAAATTCCAGCAAGATTTATAGTCAGCCATTGGCCACCGATCACTTGCCACTGGCCACTTGTGTCCTGGGACATATACCGTAAACACAAAAAGCCGTGGCAATTATGAACCACCCAAAGTAGTTCTGCTATTATAGCGGTTCAATTTATGGTAGTTCATAGCCACAGTGCCGAATCCAGCCCCTGATGTCTTCGGGGGTAATTGAGTCCAATGCTGTGGCAATAGCCATGAGAA
>WRHW01000028.1 GCA_009783055.1 Holophagaceae bacterium | reverse complement strand
TTTTCCGCTGGCATCCAACCCCTCGTAGTTCTCCTCAAATACTTTGTGCCGATGGGAGCCGTCCGCGCTTTCTATGTAACCATCCCTGTCAAACAGCATCTCGTGATAGCGCTTCCCCTTTGGCCCGCGCAGTGGCTGGGAGACTATGAAACCGTCCCCGCCGTTGACTATCCTGTTTAGGTTTGCCGAGGAATTCAGACCCTTGTCCGCAACAACTATCAACCGCTCTTGCCCATAGGCTTCTTTCAGACCACGCATGGCTGGTTCCAATGTCAGAGACTCGGCTGTGTTCCCGGGGAAAACCGTCATTCCTATCGGTATGCCGTTCCCATCCATGAGTAGCCCAAGGCCTACTATTGGGTCTACACGATGCTCTTTGGATACCCCCCTCTGTCTGAGGTGCCCTTCTGCGTCCGGGAAATCAGTCTCGAAATAGCAGTTTGTAACGTCATAAAAAATATGCCCCATATTCCGCCCTACGAACTCCCTCACTGCACCGTCCATATGGCGTTGTAGCCCTGTATCCAACCCGGCTATCCTATCCAGTGCGCGGTATATGTCTGGCAAGGTGAATACGGCATCCATTCCGTATAGATTGTCCCGCATCTGGCTGTCTGCACGCTTTGAGCCAGGCGATAGGATGCGCTGCAAAACCAGAAACTCAAATATCTCCCCTGCTTTGTGTCGCACATGGCTCCTGCGTGGTCTCTCGCTACTATCTATAAACCTGCCTATGCCTAGCCGGTCGTATATGGCTTTCAGAAATTTGTAGCCGTAGTTCTGCCTCCGATTACCCTCTCCATACATGAGGGCATTTGATGCGACTTCAATGCGCACCTCGCTCTGGTCTTTGAAATTGACGTTAAACCTGCGGACTTCGGCCATGAACGCCTCTTTGTCCTTCTGATCCTCCAGATAGCCGAAGCCTTTGACTGTGCGTTGCTTGGGAGGTTGCCCAGGGCCCGGCCTGTAGCCCTCCACTACGCATACCCAGGTCTTTGTTTCCCCTCCCCGCTTCACTTTGTTGAACTTGATCATGAAAATACCTTCTTTTTCACAATATCACAACTGTATCATAATATACAATCCAAAATACACAATACCACGCAATACCTCACTAAATATGCCTACAACCCTACTTGATATGCCTGATTCTAACATCTAACTGTAAAAGTCAGGCCTATCTCCTGCTTGCTGGGGAGCTAAACAACAACGCGGGTGCTTTGCGCCGCCCTAAATGGCATCCGCCTAAACCAACAGAGAGGTGGACAACTCAACAAATGCAGGGCCTTTTCAGGGCAGAACTCTGGAGGCTGGGGGCTGAATCGAATAAAAACGGCTTCGTCTACAATATGCCCAAAACACGAACCCCTTTTTATTCGGAAAATGCCTTGCACTCCGCTGTCTGCTATGCCTATAAATAGCCAAAGACGAGATACCAAGTTGCTCCCGTTTGGGAGCAACTTGGTATCAGTTGGGGAAATGCTCAGTGTAAGCAAGTAATAAAAGCAAAAACTGCTGTATAATTCAAAAATAGCTTGGAGGTTTACATGTTTAAGTCCCTATTCCTATCTGCATGCTTGGTAGCCCCCGTCGCCTTGGCTCAGGCACCAAGACCATTTTCTATCCACGACATGTTGGCGATGGATCGGATTGGCGATTTCAGAGTTAGCCCCGATGGAAAAACAGTAGTCTATGCCTGTTCGGTAACTGACCTTGAGGCTAATCGTCGCCGTAGCAGTCTGTGGCTAGTAGGAATGGATGGTAATCCCAAGCGGCTGACTCCAGAAAACATCTCTGCCTCTTCCCCAAGATGGGCAAAGGATGGAACTGTATATTTTATTTCTTCCAAGTCTGGTAGCTCACAAGTATGGAAGATTAACCCGCAGGAAGCACACATGACCACCCAGGTGACAGACCTGCCACTGGATGTAGATTCGCTGGAAGTTGGGCCAACCGGCGACTTTCTGACCCTATCAATGGCAGTTTTTCCTGGCATGTCACATCAGGTGACTGCTCGTGCACATGAGGCTCATTCAAAGCGAAAATCCACTGGAATGGTGTTTGATCAACTATTTGTGCGCCACTGGGATACATGGAAAGATGGCACTCGCAACCATATTTTCCGCGTAGATTTAAAGACAGGTGAAGCAAAGGACTTGATGCCTAAACTGGAAGGTGACGCACCCTCCATGCCTTTTGGCGGTAGCGAAGAATATGCAATCAGTCCTGACGGAAAGACGCTTATATTTACAGCTAGGGTAGAGGGAAGGCAGGAAGCTTGGAGCACCAATCTCGATCTGTGGGAAGTCCCGACAGATGGTAGCAGAGAGCCTGTCCGCATTACCGCTTCCAACAAAGCCACAGATACCCACCCAGTTTTTTCACCGGACGGAAAATCGCTTGCCTATGTCGCCATGACCAAGGCCGGTTACGAGGCCGACAGGCTTGACTTAATGATCCGTGAAATGGCAACAGGGAATACACGAAGAATAGTATTGCGCGCCGACGGCGGTAAATTTGGCGATCGATCGGTAAATGACTTTACTTGGGCTCCTAATGGCCTGGAAATCATTTGCACGGCAGACCACTTGGGGCAAAAGGCCATTTTTGCAGTAGACGTGGCGACTGGCGTAACCAGAATGACATACGGCGACGGCTCCTGTTCATCCCCAACATTCTTGGGTGACGGGCGCATTCTGTTTAGTCGCAACACACTTAAATCCCCTACTGAACTCTTTACTATAGCTGACAATGGAAGGGATTTGAGGCCACTGACAAAGATCAATGAAGCCAAGGTTGCCTCTACCCTTATGGGAGAGCCAGAGCAATTCACCTTCACCGGTGCCAAAAACGAGACCGTTTATGGCTACCTAGTGAAGCCCATTAACTTCGACCCATCCAAAAAATATCCAGTTGCCTTCCTTATACATGGAGGCCCGCAGGGCAGTTTCGGGAATCAGTTCCATTATCGTTGGAACCCCCAAGCCTACGTGGGAGCCGGCTATGCCGCCGTGATGATCGATTTCCATGGGTCTACTGGCTATGGGCAGATTTTTACTGATGCAATCAATGGCGATTGGGGGGGGGCACCATACGAGGATTTGATGAAGGGTCTAGATGCCGCCCTCAAAAAATATACTTTCTTGGACGACAAAAAAATAGGAGCTTTGGGAGCATCATATGGTGGCTACATGATCAACTGGATCGCAGGCCAGTCTCCAAACCGTTTCCAAGCCTTGATATGCCATGATGGCAACCTTGATGAACGCATGTCCTACTTCAATACTGAAGAGCTATGGTTTCCCGAATGGGAACAGAAAGGCACTCCTTGGACAAATCCAAACTGGGCAAAGCACAACCCCATTGATCATGTTGCAAAATGGAAAACACCCATGCTGATAATCCACGGAGGCAAAGACTACAGGGTTGTAGATACTCAGGGGATAGGCACTTTTACCGCATTACAACGCATGGGAATCCCTAGTCGATTCATTTACTTCCCAGATGAAAACCATTGGATTTTGAAACCAGCAAACAGCATTCAGTGGCATAACGAAGTCATCGCGTGGCTGGACAAGTGGGTGAAATCTGGCATAAATTGAGCCCCTTTCAAAACCCCATGGGGTTTTGAAACAACGGAGTTGCTAGGCTGTGTCGGAATGTAGCCTAATCATACGGTCTCTTGCAAAACCATAGATTTTGCAAGAGGCTCTATCGGGTGCAACTTAGTATGAATTACAATTTGAATTGTTTTATTTCGTTGTTGTGGTGAATGTCTACATACTAACCCATCTGGTCGACATCTAGCAATCCAGGAGGAGGGTCTAGGTCTATCCTGTGGTTATGCAAATCAAGGGAAAACCAAGCCTTGATATAGGGAATATCACGAATACCTTTGTGGCCGGGGCGGAGGTCTTTCATTTTAACCATGTCGTATCCACCCGGAGACGGCTCTAAATCAACCACTTCGCCTACAAGGCTGTTATCAATAAATAATTTGCACCCCACCCACTCATGCCGAAATGACTCGCCCTCTTCAAGTTTTATTGATGCCTCATGAACCCATAGTGTCCAACCTTTGTAGGGTTCTGCGGCTGTGCGATCGGCTATTTGGTCAAATGAAAGGCAGGGTCTATCCTGATGCCATCTAAATTTGCGGACGGTTATTTGTTTACATTCAGCAGTTGCGGTGCCGTTAGATAAGTTCAACTGTGGTGGGGCTAACAACAAACCATTGTAGTCTTGTATACACTCAGGCGAGTCTGTCGTGGGGTGCAGTAGAAATTCGCCTTTTAGCCCCTGTACTTTTGCAAGGTATCCAAGGAGCAACATCACGTCTCCATGCTTGAAGCATCCGTTTCGTACGTATCGTCCTCCAGTAGTTCCAAATTGATGTGTAGCCCCTGTTTTTCCCCGGCTGTCCTGCAAAGAGTTCTCAGAGACGAGATCATCCTGCCGTTTCTGCCGATAATTCTTCCCCTATCTTTCTGACATGCTCGCAAAAATACGTCTACCTGCCTGCCATTTTTATTTATTTCCACACTTAGCTCTTCCGGTACATCCAGTACCGGTGTTAAAACATCTCTAAGGAAAGCCTCTAAATCCAACTCTGTCTCCCAAGGGCATCCTATTACCAATTCATCTGAATACATTCGACCTAGGCAAGTGCCTAGCTCAAAAAGCCTTCAGTCCCTTTTTACAGAATGTGATGTTTCTTAAAAAGATCTTTAACGGACTTGGATGGCTGGGCACCCTTACCAATCCATGCTTTCGCTTTTTCGGCATCAATTCGGACTACTTCTCCTGCGGTAGCTATGGGGTTTACAAACCCCAGCACTTCTAAGGCACGGCCAGTGGGAATACGGTCGTTTTCGGAAACGACTATGTGGTAGAAGGGGCGTTTTTTAGCCCCGTTTCGGGCAAGGCGGATTGAAAGCATGTTACTCCTCGATGATACTGAGATTGTTAAAAGGGAAATTGGTGTTGACCAGCCATTGATTGCATTCGTTTCATAAAACCAGGATTACTCAATTGGGACATCATTTTCTTCATCTCGATATAGCGTTTGATTAGCTGATTAATTTCCTGAACAGGTCGCCCACTACCGAGGGCGATGCGTCGCTTACGCTTGGCATCCAGGATATTGTGGTTTTGTCTCTCTTTGTGAGTCATGGAGTCCAGTATTGCTTCCATGTGTTTCATTTTCTTGTCGGTCATTACGCTTTCCAATTGACCCTTAAACTGACTGATTCCTGGGATCATACCCAACAGTTTATTCATAGACCCCAGTTTCTTAATTTGCTGAAATTGTGCTCTCATATCGTTCAAAGAAAATTGGTTTTTTTCAAGATTGCGAACCATTTGTTCGGCTTCGCTTTCGTCTATCTTATCCTTGGCATGTTCTATCAGTGTGAGTACATCACCCATTCCCAGGATTCGTTGTGCCATGCGGTCGGGATGAAAGCGTTCGAAGTCATCCAGTTTTTCGCCCGTGCCTGCAAATTTTAGAGGCTTTCCGGTAATTTCTTTTACACTAAAGGCCGCACCACCCCTTGTATCGCCATCTGTTTTTGTCAAGACAACACCGGTAATACCAAGTTTTTCATGGAAAGCAGATGCCGAGCGAACAGCATCCTGCCCTGTCATCGCATCAGCTACAAAGAGTATTTCCTGGGGGTGACAGGCTATTTTTATTTGCGCCAGCTCTTCCATCAGTGTTTCATCAAGGTGAAGTCGGCCAGCGGTATCAATGATTACAACATCCCAGCCTTTATTTTTGGCTTCATCCAGAGCAGACATACATATGGCAACAGGCTCTTTCTCTCCTGTATTAAATGATCGAACTCCAGCGCCCTTTGCAACCACATGTAACTGCTCAATCGCCGCAGGGCGATAAACGTCAGCTGGGACAAGCAATGGGCTGTAGCCAATTTTTTTCAGGTATTTAGCCAATTTGCCACAAGTTGTAGTCTTGCCACTGCCCTGAAGCCCAGCTACCATTACTACAGTAGGTGGATTCGGCGCGAAATTTAATGGTTTTTCTGAAACTTCGCTACCCATTATGTCTGTTAGTTCTTGATAGACTACATCAATAAACTGTTGAGTTGGATTTAGCCCCTGTAGAACTGCCCTTCCAAGAGCCTTTTCTTTAACCCGTTGCAGAAATGTGCGAGCTACCTTTACGTGAACATCGGCCTCCAACAAGGCCATTCTGACTTCACGCAGGGCATCATCAATGTTTTTTTCCGTTAGCTTAGACTGTCCCCGTAGCGACCTCATCGCCTTTGTGAGCTTGTCTGTCAACGTCTCAAACATGTGAATCCAATAAATGCAAAATGCCACCTCTGAATATGAGATGAACCAAATATAGTATTGTAAAATCAAGATAAATTCAAGAAATAATTACAAGTTAGCAATGTAGCCAATTTATTCTATTTTCATAATTCGGTATCAGGTATAGAATAATATTGAGTTGCGTTCAACCAAACCGAGTTAAGCCCTAATAGGTGCTACTTGGTAAAATGCTCATGGACATGCTTCTATTTTGTTTTAGAGAAAGTGAATGGGAAACCAAGCCCACCAGTACGACCAAAAATTAAGTGCATCTCTTGAGAGAGCGAAGGATACCCGTGATTCCCTCAAAAAAGCTCTGGCCGAACAGGCCAGCCTTTCAGGGGCATACGGTAGCTTGCTGGCCAAGGCTAGGGAAGTAAGAGGGGAACCCAACTCCAAAGACTTCATCAAGGCACTGTCGTCATCTAGCCCAGAAGCGCGCAGAGCATTCGCTTTCCGCGGTTCTAGCGACGGCATGGGCAAGACAATCACCAGATACCTCCCCCACTTAGGATTGTCTAGAGAAGAGAGTTTGTTTGCCGCATTAATATGTATGCTCGAAGATGCCGAAAACAGTTGTCCATTTATTGGCGAGGCAAAATTGCCAATTGAGGACTTGGAACTAGTTATTTTGTACGCTCTCCAATCTCATCCCATATTTGATTACGAAGAATTCAAAACGCTGGAAGTAATGTATTCTTCGGCCAATCCTGATAGCACAGAAGGCAGGGAACTGCAAAGACGCTACGAGCAAGCCCGTGGCCGCAGGTCTCAACATACAAAAAAGCATTTGTTAAAATACGTACCAGACGAGATAAGGCAACAACATGAGTTATTTCAAGTATTATTACAAACAGCTCTAAAGCGAGACGTATTCGGATCGCTTGAAACCTTGCGGGAAAATGCAGAGAACCACCCACTTAACACGCTAGCAATTGATGAGAAATTGGAATTGCTAAAAATTATCGCAGGTTTTGGTTTAGGTCTGGCTTCAAACAATTTAGATCTTTTTGAGATAGTCTGCGAAAATAATTCCGACATAGAAGTTCATCTTCAGGAATTATTTAAAAAAGATGTAACCGCCGGCTCAAACCTACTAGGTGTTTATGCTCTGGAAGGTATGAATAACTATCCCTTTGATTTGAAGAGGATCGAACCCACCTTGCCGCGTCGTATTAGTACTGCAGAAGCCTTGGAATACCTAAAGCGCGGGGATGCAGGTGATGAAGGCGGTGGATCAGAAAAAAAAGCCCGTACTTATTCTAATAATGAAATTGCAGATACCGTTGCTCAAATGCAGGAGAGGGAGGTGTTGCGGTTTTTAGAATTTCTCAAATGGGAAATGGCTCGTAGCTGGAAATCATTATTTGGAGAAAAAAAACGCGAGATATTATTTGCAGACCCTGGCCTAAAAGTTCGCAACATAGTCTTTTTAGTCACCTATGGCCTTTTTGAAGAAGAACAGGTTTTTGAAAATATCTATTCGTTTGTACTCAAAAACCACCCCTTACTTGAGGAAAGTCCACCAAAGCTCTATTTGCTTTCAAATAGGTACTATTTTATGGATATTTTGGGCCTTAACCCAGGGATGTTGTATAACCGCGCCTCAAAAATCCATGGCGGAACTCTGATACAAGATGTCAGTGATTTCCAAGTCAGAAAATTGTTGCATATAGGCATGTCGATATACATAAAAGTTAATGATGCCTTGTTTAGAAATATGCCAATTGCGTGGAATATGTTGCTTGGTCAGTGTGAAGGGCATATCGATCAAGCTTTCCAAGAAGTCGGCCAACTCCTCGATGCCGTAGATACTCTCTTGTCGATACTTGAAACTGTCAGCGAAGATTTACCCCGCTGGACAGGGATTCTGTTAGATTACCTGCAGGCCGGCAATGCAGAAATCCCAGATATTACAATAGTTGCCCAACCCACCAATCCTCTACGCATAACTACTCGCACAATCATTTCCAATTCGCTTGAAACTGTTAATAGTTATTGTGTGCAAGCATTGCAAATTAGGTCTAAGCTAGAGAAAGTCACTCCACTGAATATCATTCAGGTATTAAAAATTGACAGAGCAAAATCTGACAAGCTACGTACACTACTCCATGCGAGTAGCGAGGCACAAAAACAGAAAAAATAATTGTTGTGCTTGGCCTCAATTACCACCCTTCCGACTCTCACATGGATAACGGTAAAGTCAATAATGACAAACTTAAGCGACCGATTTGAAGAAAAGTTGGATACTCAGATTCGGGTTGCAGAAAAGCTCCGTGATTCAATTATTACCAAGCTGGCTTCTCCTGGTAGCCATTTAGACATGTATACAAATCTGCTATCCAAATTGAGGGAGATAAACATATTTGATCCCCGGAAGGGAGAAGCAAATCCAAAAGAGTTTATTCGACATGTCAATTCTTCACCCCCAGAAGCCCGCAAGGCAATTGCCTTCAAAGGCCCTAGAGATGGGGTGGCAAAATCCCTACTAAAATATTTGCCAGTACTTGGGCTTAGCCCTGATGAAAACTTGTCCTCCGCCCTGCTCTGTATTCAAGAGGATTATGAGCAGTGCTTTCAAAACCTCCCATCCGCAAAATTGCCAACAGAGGATTACGCGCTAGTAATTTTTTACGCACTAAAAAACCATCCAATATTCAGTTTTGAAGTATTTAAAACCCAAGAGGTTATATACCAAACTGCAAATACTGATGATAAACGGGAGATGATGGAAATACAGCGACGCTTTGAACAGATGAGGAGCAAAAAATCTCAACACATCAGAAAACATGCAATCAATCGCATTCCAGATGAAATCAGACAGCAACTTGATTGCCGGTTTATGCTACTAAAAACTAGTATGCAAAGAGATACATTCGGAACCTTAGAAGCTCTACGGGAAGCCATAACATCGGAAGAAATTAAAACCACCACATCCAATCTGCTGGCAGACATTTCTATCGAAGACAAACTCGCCTTGATTGAAATAGTAGCCCGCTTAGGTTTGGGTCTGGCATCCAACTACCTTAATCTCTTTGACATTCCCAACGAACCAGAATGGCAAGCTAGACTACAGGAGATTCTAAAGACAGATATAATTGCAGGTCATAGTCTATTTGGAGCATACGCCTTAGAGGGTATTCAATATTACCCATTTGATTTAGGGCGTATCGAAATAATGCTTCCCAGAAGAATTACAAATGCAGAGGCAACAGAATATCTAAAAAGGGGAGACGCAGAAAATGAAAAACAACGACAGTTCACAAGCAATGAAATCGGTGAAGCCGCTACAATGCTACAGGAAAGAGATGTCAAACGGTTTGTCGAAAACCTTAAAGCAGAAGTAGGTCGCCACTGGAAATCATATGTTTCAGACACAAAACGAAATATCATATTTGGGGATTTGGAGCTTAAGGTTCGCGACATCCTCTTTTTGTTAACCCAAAGCCTTTTTCAAGAAGAAGATAAATTCGACAATATTATGAAAATTGTCGAGAAAAACCATCCAACCTTAAACGACCAGACAAAGATTTTATTGTTTGCAAACCGATGTTATTTTCTGAATTTATTAGGACTCAACACCGATTTTTTATTTACCCGTACACATAAACCAACTGGTTCCTTCGGTTCCCTAATAGAAGACGTTAGCGACTATCAAGCGAGGAATTTGTTGCACCTTGGTATGTCAATTTTTATCAGAATTGGCAACGCAATTTTCAAAGATGCGCCAATAGCATGGAACATGTTAATTGGACAGTGTGAAGGCAAGATAGATACAGCTTTTCAGGAAGTAGGGCAACTATTCGACGCAATCGATACACTTTTGACCATTTCAGAACCATTAATAATAGATTTGCCTGTATGGGCAGATACCACTCTCCTTGAGGCATTGTTGCAGGACGTGCCTGATCTGCCTATAGTATCTTCAGCGAAACCAATACAAACCCAACTAAGAGTAACGACTAGGGCAATGATAGCCAGGACTCGCGAGACGTTAGGACGATACTGTATAGATGCGCTATACGCAAGAGCAAAGCTAGCAGGAGTAACTCCCCTTAACATCATTCAAACCCTAAAAATGCCACGTAGCAAGACAGACAAACTTCAGCTACAACTATTCAATGACCCAAAAAAAGAAAAACGAAAATAATACAGAAATACTTGAACCGCCTTTGCATAGTCTAATACCGAGTTCAACTGCTATACTTAGCCTCTCCTGGCTAGGTTGGGGATTCTCTCTCTTATTTCTTGCCCTGTTAGTAGTTCTGCCATAGTTATATGGGCAGGTGACAGTGCCATGCAGAGAAATGAAAATGGAACAAGGACAACAGAAATCAACATGAATAGACTAAAAGAAAGCCGCTTTTCCGGTTGGGCATCTGCTATACCGAAGCCCACAATTAGCATTGCAATCGAACTGCCTGAAAGCAGTATCGGCAACATAAAATACGACCATGATACTAATAAATGAAATGGTATTAGAAAAGACCAATAATCTGCATAAGCAGTGCCCGGAGATAGTTTTAATTGCCAACACACTACTGTTGTCATAAAGGTATTTATTATAAACAAGATGATGGCATCCAATAGCTCCATGCGGACAAGTCGCCAAAAAGTGCTTTTGGCGGCCAACTCAAAAAACTGATCTTCTCTTGATACAACCTTCGATACAGCATCATTTTGTTCGACATCTAAAGCCGCGACTGGGGGTTCAGTCTGTGTGGGGGTTGAATCCGGCAAAGAGTCATTTTCCACCGAAACCGGAGTAACGTTGTCGAGATACTTTTGTTTTGATTTGCCTATGGCTTTGGAAAATTGAAACAACAATGGCCTTTTTAGTGGTTCACGTGAAAGTTGGATGCCACAGACAGGGCATTCCGTAGTCAATGGACTCAATTTGTGTCTACAACTTGGGCAAAGAGTATTCTTAGTAGGCATATCTAACCCAACATCTCATACCATTGATTTTGTACATCTTTTGGAATGGATTGCAAGTTTTCTAGTAATTTAATTCTTGCTTGCCAAGTTGGGTCCTTTGGAAAAAGAGCGGCACCCATTAATAGTCGTGAACGGGCACTATCCTTTTTGCCTTGTTTTGCATATTCGCGGGCGAGTAGTAGACAGACTCTTGCTAAGTTTTCTTTTATTCTGATGTTGTTTGGGCTATGTCTTAGGTCTGCTTCCAAAATGGCCTCTGCCTCCTCGAAACGCCCTGTGGCAATGATATTGTTTATGTCTCCGCTGATTCGGGGCGGGGATGGAAGCGCCATCATTGCTTGGTGCGCTTGATCCAATAGCTTTGGGATTGATGTATCAGATGAATCTAGGTTATTAATTTCTCGTATCAAGAAATATGCCCTCAAAGGACTACTGCTCATAGCGGTTTTAGCTTGGGATTTGAGTTCTTCAACGGTCATCCCTAGATTGACTACCTTGTCAGATCGTTTTGCTTTTTTTATAGCTTCTTCTTTAATGGCTATCTGGGTAGCATTGAGCAACGCATCTTTTTTCATAAAAAGCACAACCCAAGTCGCTCCGCCTACCAGCAACAAAATTACTACCATGACAATCGGAGAAAAAAGCCTAGACAGCAATGTGGCTTTATTATTTTTTTTTTGTAAACTAGGCCCAACTCGCGTTATTTCATTCTTTTGGGTTATTGCCGAAGGTATCGCGGCTGTAGTTTTCTTTTCGGGAAGCTGAACCGATGGAGGAGGTGATATGGGCTGAATCGGCTTTTCTGTTTTTTCAGTATCAGCCCCCCCTTTTTTTTGAGTAGGTATGAGGGCAATACTTTCTTTTTCATCCTTGGGATGTGAAGTATCTGTAGTAGCAGATATGGAATTAGACTGAAAAGTAATTTTTCCCGTCTTGCTGGATGATAAAATATTTGTGCCTTTTGATACAGCAAGCTCAGCTTGAGCCATTATCAAATAGCCCTTTGTCAGTATATTATCAGGGTTCAAAGCAACAACTGATTGCCAAATGTGAATAGCTTCTTCAACCTTGCCTATTTTATATAAATGTGTTCCTTGCTCTACAAACCTGTTAATTTCTTCTTCGCTTTCACCAGGTGTAAGCTGTGCTTGGCTCTCTGAAGCATCTGGAGAATCAACTTCTTTTGATTCCTTATCTATTTGTGGTTGCTCTAGTTCCACTTTGTTCTCGGAAACGTCAACAAAAATGCTTTCTTCTGCCTTTGATGAGACTGGCGGTATTGGCTGGGTATCAGCACTTTTTGCGATAGGTTCATCAATCGGATTAGGAGTCTGAGTATCACTCTCTGGCATAGGGAGGCCAAGCTCTTTGCGGACACCTCGGATATGGCTTAAAGCAAGACCATGGTCAGGATAAATGGCTAAAGCCTTTTCCCATGCTTCCTTGGCTTCATATATTTTCCCTAGGTCGTACAGGGAGCAACCCTGTTTATAAAAATGTTCAGATTCTTCCTTGATTTTTGATAATGATTGGGCTAACTCTGTGGGAGTGTCGCTACTTGGTATGCCTTCGGTAGAACTTGAAGCAGACCCATTTGACAAAACATCCCTGACCTTGAGCAACCCAGCCCTTGCAGGGGTGTTTGAAGGGTTCTTTTTGAGGATTGCTTGCCAGATTTGTCCTGCTTTGACTACGTAACCCGTGTCAAAGAGTTCTGATGCCTGTTTTAAATACTCGGCTAGTGTTTTTTTCTCCACTTCGATTATCCAACTAATTCTCTTCAATCAATATCATAAAAGCACTCTTGCCACATGTGAATTCTTGCTGGTGAGATAATTGGATTCTGGTAGAAATTGCACTTCCATTTGTGAATGTCCCATTTGTAGAGCCTAAGTCCTCCAGCCAAATAGTTCCATCTTCCAATATTTCAAGCATCGCATGGCTTTGGGATGTTTCGGGATCCATTGTAACTATGTCTCCATCGTCCCTACCGATGATCGTTTTTGCAGAGTGCAATTCCACTGAAGTAGATGACTTCGATCCAGTTAAAAATGCAAGACTAAACAGGATTTGTTTTTGAGGAACAACTCCCATTAGCCCTGGCATGGGGGGTATTGTATCTTCTTTAAGGGCTGGGTTTTTGACATCAAATATTGCCTTGCACTTCAAGCACTGAAAACTTTTTACAGGTGCATTTTTGAAGCGCGATTCATCGTACTGGAATCGCATCGAGCAGGCTGGGCAAGTAATAATCATAAAAAACCAAAACAGTTCATAGTTGGAGTCTTAGCAAGACTTCATTTTCAAATTATATTGCTTGTTTGCAACATTTTTTTTCTCATTAACCAAACTATGTAAATCCCAGGCACTGGCTGGGGCTTGTCCAGAACATGGCTTTTTGATGCACCAGTGTGCAATCAGGGGAATGTACATTGTAGTGGCCAGAAAGCAGTAATACTAGGTTGCGTTTAATCGGGATTAAACGCGAAACGCAAAAGTTTTTGCAAACACGAGCAAAGCCCGTATTTTCAAAAACTTGCGGGCACCGCATTCGCGTTGCCGTCATACCAAG
This sequence comes from Holophagaceae bacterium, assembly GCA_009783055.1. GTDB lineage: Bacteria > Acidobacteriota > Holophagae > Holophagales > Holophagaceae > WRHW01. The sequence continues at coordinate 13,162 of WRHW01000028.1, read as the reverse complement.
TTGCTCCCGGTTGGGTGCAACTTGGTATAACTACCACCCCATTTTCGCAAACAGCATTTTTATGTCCTCATCATCGATCTTACCGTCATTGTTGAGGTCATATTTAAGCAAGTCATCAGGGTCATTGGAGCCAAAGGCATTGGCTAAGTCTAAGAGCTTTGGCGTTGCCTTTGAATTACCGTCAAATTCGGGACTGGTTATCTTTACCTGAATTTCTGTTACTAAGCTCTGCTCCTGTTTGCTCGTGGCTGTAATCGTAATCGTCTGGGCTGTATTGGGGGCAGTATACTCCCCTGTGATGGGATTGATGGTTCCAACAGAAGCCTCCCAGTCAACGTCTGTATAGGCCAGGCCGCCAATATAGGCACGGAATGTATATACATCACCGGTAAGCAGACCCTTTGGCGGGGCAACTATATCTATGCTGGATATTGTCACTATCGCCATTGCTGTATCTGTCTTTGTTGGGACTACTGCGCTGGTAGCTGTAACTATATATGCCCCCGGTATCATCGGGGCTGTATATGTACCATCCTGAGATATTGTCCCGCCTGTGGCAGACCATGAAACAGTTTGGTTGGTATTACCGGTTACATTGGCTACAAATTGTGTTGTTGAGCCTATGGGTAGATACCATGTCTTTGGTGTTAGCTCTACTACTACTCCTGTCACTACTTCCACTACCGCACTGTCATGGCGTGTTGGGTCTTCAATGCTGGTAGCTGTAATTATATATCTGCCCGGTGTATCAGGGGCAGTGTATGCTCCTGCCTCAGTGATAGTGCCGCCTGTGGCTGTCCATGTGACTACATTATTGGTGCCGCCAGTGACATTTGCTGTAAAGGTATAGCTTGCCCCTTCGGTTAGGGTCAGGGGCTTTGGCTCAACAGATACTACTATGCCGGCCAATACTTCAATAGTTGCCGTGGCTGTTTTTGTTGGGTCTTCTACTGAGGTGGCTGTGATTATGTAGGTGCCAGGTGTTTCTGGGGCTGTATAGATGCCATTTACTCCGTCTGGCTCTATCGTGCCACTGTTGGTGGTTGGGGTTATTGTCCAGTTTACGTCTGTGTTGTTTTTCGCGCCTGTGATGTTTGCTGTAAATGTCTGTTTGGCGTTTGCAGTCACTTTGGCTTTGTCCGGGGTGATATATACCTGTATGCCGGCAGTTACGTATATGTCTGCTGTGGCTGTTATTGTTGGGTCTTGAGTAGATGTGGCTGTTATTACGTATTCGCCTGGCTCTGCTGGGGCTGTATATACTCCTGCCTGGGTTATTGTGCCGCCTGTTGCTGTCCATGTGATGTTTGTGTTTGTATGGCCGGTTAGGGTTGCTGTAAATGGATGGCTGGCTGTTGTGGTTAGGGTTATGGTTTCTGGGGCTATTGATATTACTATGCCTTCTATTACTTCTACCGTTGCACTGTCTGAACGGGTGGGGTCTTCTACGCTAATAGCTGTTATCACATACTCGCCTGGCTCTGCAGGGGCTGTATATATTCCGTTTGGTGTTATTGTGCCTCCGTTTGCTGGATGTATTTCCCAGGTGACGGCGGTGTTGGTGTGGCCGGTTATTGTTGTTTCAAATGCGTGGCTTGTGTTTGTTACCAGGTTTAGCTCTTTTGGTGTTATGTGTACTACTATGCCGGCTATTACTTCTACTGTGGCCGTGTCTGATTTGGTTGGGTCGGCTGTGCTGGTGGCGGTTATTGTGTAGGTGCCGGGGTCTGATGGGGCTGTGTAGACTCCTGCGCTGGTTATTGTTCCTCTGTTGTTATTTGGGGTTATTGTCCAGCTTAGGCCAGTGTTGTCGGCTGGGCCGCCGGTGATGGTTGCTTTGAATGGATGGGTGGTGTCTGTGGTCATTGTCCATTCTTTTGGCTCTATGTCTACCACTATGCCTTCAAATACTTCTACTGTGGCTGTGTCTGTTTTGGTGGGGTCTTCTACTGAGGTGGCGGTTATTGTATATGTGCCTGGGGTCATTGGAGCTGTGTAGACTCCTGCGCTGGTTATTGTTCCTCTGGTTGCGCTCCAGGTGACGCGCACGTTACCGTGCCCGCCTGTTACGTGGGTTGTAAACGGGTGACTACTGCCTTCTGCCATTGCCCAGTGCTTTGGTTCTATTTCTACTACTATGCCTATGGCTACGTTTACTGTGGCTGTGCCGTATTTGCTTGGGTCTTCTGTTGAGGTGGCGGTTATTGTGTAACTGCCTGGGGTTTCTGGGGCTGTGTAGATGCCGTGTATGTCTATTGTGCCTCCAGTGGCATCCCATTCTACGCTGTGGTTGCCAAGCCCTCCCGATAAGTGGGCCGAAAAGGCGTGGCTACCTCCCACTGTCAGGTTCCATGTGTCGGGGGTTATGGTTACTGTTATTGGGTCGGGGTCTCCGTAGTTGGCTGTTATTGTTACTGGGGTTGCGGGCATGGTAAATGAGGTGCTTGCGCTGTTTGGGTTGGCAAGGGTGATTGCTGGGCTGGATGTCCAGTTTTTGAATACCTGCCCTGTGGGTGGGGCGTTAGCTGTTATGTGGACGGTTTCGCCTTCGGCGTATTCGCCACTCCCTGTGCCGCTGGTTACTGTGAGGGTATAGGTGGTTACTGCTGTCCAGTGGGCGTAGATTGTAGCGTTAGCGGTAAACACGGTGCTTGTGGTTACTTGTGTGCCACCTACTGCCGATGTAAACCATCCGTCAAAGGTATGGCCGCTATATGCTGGTGTGGGAAGGCTTGTAAGTTTGCCGTCTGCCCCTGTTGTTCCGTTTGTGGGGGAAACTGAACCGCCGTTTGGGTCAAAGGTTATTGTATGGTTTGCTGGGGCTATTGCGCCGTAGGTGATGGTGATGCTTGCTGTTGCGCTTGTAGCGTCGGTCACGGTGATGGTTGCCGAGCCAGCGGGGCCTGCTGTGGTGGGGGTGCCGGACAATATGCCGGCGGTAGTGATTGTTATGCCTGCGGGCAGGCCGGTGGCTGAGAATGTATATGGCTTGGTGCCGCCTGAGGCCGAGTTAGATATGTCTTTAGTTAAAATGGGCACTCCGACTACGGAGGCGAGAATGTTGTAGTTGGGATTATGGGCGTAGGTAAGGGGATTAACCACAGGCGTTATGGGGTTGGAGCTGGCTGAAGCTGGGCTTGTTCCTATGCTGTTTGTGGCTGTGACCCTGAAGGTATATACAGGCGGATGAGTGCCACCTGTCAGGCCATAGACGGTTATGGGGCTTGATGTGCCGGTGCCGGTTTTACCATCGGGGCTGGAGGTTACTGTGTAGCTTGTTATTGGGCTTCCGCCGTTACTGGCTGGGGGGGTGAATGTTACTATGGCATGAAGGGCGTTACCCGCCGTTGCTGTGCCGATTGTGGGGGCGGAGGGGGCGGAGGGGTATACCATTGTAGGACCATAGAAAACCTGGCCACTGCCGGAGTAGTTGTATGTGCCAGCACCTGAACGGGAACCATTGATAGTCAAATTCTTCGTGCCACTCTTGGCCAAAATGCTGTGGTTTGTAACATCTCCAATGATTTGGTCAGCCGATGTGTTGAAGGACAGGGTGGCGTAGGGAAAGCTAATGGAGCCGATGGTTATTAAACCTGCATAATTGCCACCGCCTAGCAGACCTGAGATATGTAGCGTTCCAGCCATTACTCCTGTAGGGCCTGTATAGGTGTTGATACCAGAAAGGTAAACAGTGTTGCCATCCTCAGGCAACATAAAAGTGCCCGTACCGGAAATTACGCCGCCATACGTGCCACCCCGGAAAATAACTGTGCCATTATTAGTAATATTGCCAGTCATGTTGTCGCAATCATTTACTTCCAAAGTACCGTCAACCGTAAGGGTACCGTTGTTGGCAAGCGAGCCACTAGGCATTACGGAAAGCATTCCCTGTACTTCCAACGTTCCGTTATTGGCCAGCAGTCCGGTGTGCACAAGCTTTCCGGTACCAGGCCCTACCCTAAGAGTTGCGCCCGTGTTGACAGTAATGGTTCTGGCGGTAGGATAACAGTTATTTTCATGCGCAAGCAACAATGTGCCTGCGGCAACTGTTATGTTTCCAGAATGGGAATTGATACCCTCAAGCCCAAGTGTGGACAGGGTTGCTCCCGTTTTTGTCATGGCGCCAGGGCCGGATATCTCACCACTGCAGATGATATTGCCGTTTGATGTGTCAAATATGAGACTAGCACCACTACCAATATCGATATTGCCGCTAAAAACCACCGGAGCTGTACTTGTTATGGTAACAGTCGCACCGCCAGGTATATTCAACGTACCATCGGCACCATCTTCCACCACCACGGTGTCGCCGTTTACAACTGTTGGAGGTGTGCCACTATCCCATGTAAGCGAAGTGGGTACTGAATGTATTACTTTTGCCCACTTATGTATTGAATCAACAACCGTTGCGGTATTGCCCAATCCCGTAAGCTCTGTTGTGTCCGGGGTTGTAGTTGTGCTTACCCAATAGCTACTCCCAAACGGTACTGTGTAAATACTGCTTATCGCGCGGGTTTCGCCCGAAACTGTGACAGTGCCACTGTTTAAAATCAACAAATTGCTTGTGTCGGTAGTAATGCCGTAGCTTTGAGCACCGGTGGCTGTGGCAGTTAGAGTGCCGCCTGTAACTGTTACGCCGCCCGGAGCGTATATGGCAGTATTACTTGTAGTAGCCATTCCCGCGCTAGCGGTGACAGTCGCGCCATTCTGAATTGTTAGGGTTCTTGGAGATAACACTTCGATTCCGCGACTGCTACCAGACGTGGCAGGTTGTCCAACAGCGGTGACGTTCACGTTTCCGGTAATGGTTGCGTTTCCAGATACAAATATGCCGGTACTGTTGCCGGACATTGGATTATTGGGCCCAGTCGCTGTTAATGAACCGTCGCCTTGAATTATCAAATTGCCACTACAATTAATCCCTGCCACCGCGCCAGTTACCGAATTGACAGTGCTGTTGGCAAGCACAATATCGCCGGTGACTGGGGTATCGTTTGTCATGATAAAGCGCAGTGCATAGCCCAAGTTGGTGTCAGGATCATCGTTAGTTATGTTTGCGCCGTCCAGCGTTAGCGTGACACCGGCTGTAGTAACCCACACTGCACACACTGCAGGGGTGGTTGTGCCATAAAGACGGTAGTTGCCAGCGGTATTGATCATGATTATGCCACCGGACTCACTCCATCCGGTACCGGAAGTGCCGGTGGTAACTATTGTCAGGTTGATATCCTCTACCGTCTGCGCGCTCGCCGTAGGCGCAAACCCAATCCCAAGGCTCACAGCCACGAGTAGCGTAAAGATTCTGTTCATTAATCTGCAATACATACTTGTTCTCCCTTACCTTGGGTTTAATAACTCTATTTGTGTTTATTGACTTGATTCATTAACGCCTGAAAATTTCCGCTCATTGCCCACTCTGCCCCTTCATGCTATTCTTGCCAAATGTCCATTACTCAAACTGTAGACATTCCCCCTAGCCATCGGCTGACCATTGACGTGCCTCCCGAAATTCCCGCGGGGAGGGTGCTCCTTACTTTTACGCCAGTAGTAGGCCAGAGACCTGGCTCCACTTTGAAGATGTCCGCTATGCAAGAAATTGAGCACATCAACCGCAATGCGGATAGGCTCAATGCCGAGGCCCTGGACGTGCTTTTGTACCGAAAACATTGACCCCTTCACGCTATTCTTGCCAAATGACCATTACTCAAACTGTAGACATTCCCCCTAGCCATCGGCTGACCATTGACGTGCCTCCCGAAATTCCCGCGGGGAGGGTGCTCCTTACTTTTACACCGGCTGTAACCCACGACCTCAAGCCAATGGGGATTGAGGACATAAGACAGCTTTTGCGTAAGGAAATGGCGGAGCGGGGAACATCGGCAGTGACCGCTTTGTCTGAAGATGGATGGGAAGCCCATGTTCGGGAACGCTATGCAGAGTCTTGACACAAATTGTCTTACTATGCGGACTTGCTTTTGAAGCGTGTCCCCCTGTTTACTTTCAATTACGTTCTTGACGAGACCATAACCCGCATACGGTACGACGGAGGCCACGCCTTGGCCTGTCAGTTTTGCGACCTTTTTGGGGAGGCGGAAAACCGGGGTTTGATAACAACGTTGTGGGTGGACGAAGATGTTGTTAGGCAGGCGCGGGATATTTTCCGAAGGTATTCCGACCAGAAATTTTCCTTCACCGATTGCACGAGTTTCGTTTTGATGAAAAAACATGGAATCAGCGAGGTTTTCGCGTTTGACGCTCATTTCGAGACATTGGGGTTCCTGCGCTACCCGAGTCATTGACATAGGAATGTTGTCCCTGTAAGCATTAGACACATAGCTCTCAGATGAATCGGTCGGTCTGTAATACATTTTTATAACCATTCCTTTTCGAGGTTCAAAGCCACCCTTGGCTGACGCGACTAGCCGGAAAAGCCTGAAGCGCGATAAACCAACGCCCCCTTGGGTTTTTGCCGTTAAGTAACTTTTTGTGTAAAAAGCTACTTCAATAAAATTATATGTCATTTTGCCATTCTCCTTGCAAGTGATAGTTGCATCAATGACAAAAATTATAGTTTAATGACCAACAAAACACATTTGGTATCAGTTTTCTGTAACCCATATTGTTTCAAAAACAACTTAAAAAATAAGGAGTTTTGGCATAGCGAATTTGTAGCTTTTTGCACAAAATGTTATATCCGCTGTTTTTTATGGGTTTTCACTGATACAGCAATATACTATTGGTAGTTTATATAGCAGTTCAACTACAAAAAGTTGAACCGCTATACTTATTCTAGCCACTCTTTATTGGCCACTCCAATGTGCACTCCCATAATTACACAAAGATGTTATACTGAGTTGCAATCAAAGCATTGCAACTCGGTATAAGGTGACGCGTATGTGGCACCCGCTAGTTTTTGATAATGCGGGCTTTGCTCGCGTTTTCAAAAACTTTGGCGTTTCGCGTTCAAAGTCATTTGAGCGCAACTTGGTATTATTGCTTGTTTGCAACATTTATTTTTGGTAGTCTCATAAACTGACAGTTCTGGATGTCGGGAAGCCGGTGAAATTCCGGCGCTGCCCCGCAACGGTGAGCAACGTATCATCCGCACTTTGATACGGGACCTCGAAGCCAGTGCCACTGGGAAACTGGGAAGGCACTGGGGGATTGATTCAATCCCGTCGAACCTGCAAGCCCGGAGACCGGTCCAGCGCACATAACCCCCGCCGAGGGAGCGGACTGGTGTGAAGGGCCATCTGTTTGGCTCAATATGCTTAGCCCTGCGTACCCACGGCCTCATGCGTGGAGGCATGGATGAACAGCAAGATTTTATTCCTGATCGTTGGGTCAGTCTTTGCAAGCTCTTGGATGGTTGCAAAGCCACTACCCACGGAGGACGAGGAAAAGAAAAATAGAGATACAAGGGAAGTACCCAGCGCAACGGTAACAATTATTGCCGAGGCAGATACTATCGAAGTGAATAGGACTCCGAATCCGGTAATTGTCGTGACTGCCGAAAAGCTGGAAAAGGTAGGTTCAAACAACCTGGCAAAAATACTGGAGTTGACATTTCCTGGCCGTGTAATATCTTTGGGTGGCCAGGGAACCCAAACGAGCCTTTTCATAAATGGTGCCCGATCTAAGGATTCGATTGTGTTGCTGGATGGGATTCGACTCTCGGACAACAATTTGGGCTTAAGTATATCCAACTTTATGCTGACAGGCGTTGATAGGGTCGAAATTCTGGGTGGCCCTGCTTCAACTCTTTACGGCGCAGATGCTCATGGAGGGGTTGTTTCAATGTCTAGCCAAGGCCCTTCTGGAACAGGGCTATCAGGCTACCTACTGGGACAGGGGAGCACACTTGGACAGGTGCGAGCCGGTGCAATGGCTTCTTTTGGTTGGGACAAGGGGTGGGTACAGGGGGGCGGAGACAGCGAACAATGCCCACAGGCCATTAAAACAAAAAATCCATATAGGCAGGCATCAGGCTATGTTGGCTTCGGCCATCAAATAGGCGAGGCATGGCTGTTTACTGCCAACCATCGCTCCAGCTATATAGGTGCCCCCACGCCTTATGATGATGATGGCGATTGGCCAGCCAACAAATACTTTAATGACAAGATGGAAGCTCTGATGTGGCAAAGCATTACAACGGCATCTATCAAAGGCAATTTCTCCAATAGTTTTTATGGCGAGTTAAACATTGGGAGCATTAGCCAAGAAAACATTAACGATGCCAATACAATCCACTCAAGTTCGCCCAAGTTAGACAGGAATCAGGGAAATGCAAGGACGACATGGAGGGGCGATAAAGCGAGCGTGACCTTTCTCGGGGACTTTATTAGTGAAAAACTACGGAATGATTTATACAACCCAACATTGGGTGATTGGGGAGGGATGGATTATAACGTAATTTCCTCCTGCAAGCACACCGCGTTTGCTCTGGAAGGTGCTATTGAGCCTCTGCCGATATTGCGCTTAGTGGGCAGTGTTCGCCAGCAGTGGGATGTGATGAGTCCGTATAAAGATGCCGACACTTCGATGGATCAAACAACTTGGAAGGCAGGGGTAAATCTACTTTTGCCCACAGGTTTTCGTAGTTATGTAAGCACTGGTACATCATTTAATACTGCAAACATTTATGAAATAAATTCTAATATACATGCTGGTATGCCGGCTCCGGGCAATGAAAAAAGTCGTTCCATTTTGGCTGGGGTTGGATATGAGAGCAACAACAAATGGTGGATGAGGGCAGATGCCTCTCGTATCAACTATAGTGAGTCACTTCAGTGGGCTTTTGGCGCATCGGGCTTATATTACTTTAATATCTATGATATTCGCGTACAAGGCCTGGAAATAGCGGGGGGAATGAAAGGAACCAGTTGGACTGCAGAGATTTGGGCAAGGAGTCAGGAGGGTCGCAAATTAGATGAGCCTGAGGAGAGTCAGCTATTAGTTGCCTTTCAAAGGCGACCATTTTTTTCAGGTGGATTGAGAGCTAACTGGGCAAAAGGAATCATGAATTTTGGAGCGGACATCTCCTATATAGGGCATCGCTACGACTACCCCCACGCCGCTTCTGCCCCTTCTGCAAACAAGACCCATTATGTAGACTGCTCACTACAGGCGAGGGTTCAAATAAACAAATCCCTATTTGCCACCCTGCGCGCCGAAAGGCTCTTTCAAGATGGCCTCAGTCGTGAAGATTGGGAGCTGGGCAAGGATAAAGGGCGCAACAACGTTGGTTATGCCGAAGGCTACCCCAGCCAAGGGCACGCTCTTAGTTTAGAGGTGAGGTATAAGTTTTAGAATAAACATGGGAGAGGCCGTTAGCGATTTAGCTTGTGATATTTACATACCCTGCCATTTTATAGCTAATACCTGTTTCTCCCATTTATTTGCCAATTGGACAAGTTTGGATTGTATTCCCGCAGATGGAATTTTCTCCATGAACTCCTCAAAAATCCTATCCGCTTCGGTAGTTTCTCCCGTTGCCAACAGTGCCTCTACCAAGGGGCCAAGGATGCCCCACTCCGTGTCGTCTGTTTTTCTATACCCATCTGCCCGAGAGGTTAGTGGTCTCAGCAATTCAGGGGCTGGAAATGGGGTTCTATCCCATCCATTTTCAGTCAGATGCTTTCGCAGTTTTACTATGGCCATTTCGTATTGATGGTAGAACAGCTTCATCAGGGCATCGTCCCTGCCGGGGTTATCTCTCAAATAACCCCTAAAGACAGTACTCCTTTTTTGAATACCTGCATAATCCAATTGTTTTAGTATTTCATCCTCGGTAGGCACATCCTTACTTGAGAACACGGGGTTTTTCCGTTTGTCAACAACGAACCAGCGAGGCTCGATTGGATGTCCAGTCATGCCAGCGAGTGCGGGCATAAAATAGGGATAATTGGGAGTTGCGAAGGCACGAAAGGCGACCCGGTCGAAAATCTCAGGATTTCGGGAATATGCCGTATTGATGGCCGCCTGTATCTGCCCGCCGGGGACATCGTAAAAGAATAATCCTCCATTGAACTCACAGGAAGCCAGCCGCTGTTCAAGTTCTTTCTGGGAGGTAGCTATGTCGTAATTTTGAGCGAGGAGAGGTGTTAAGGCTATTAGAAAAAAGTAAACTGCTTGACGCAAGCCGATCTTAATCGTATGGGGAAAAAACATCCGAACCTTCCTATCAACAACATTGGGGACACATGAATCAAGGAACTGAGGCAAGTCAGCACCTACAAAAATCTACTATTTCTTTTTTGTGGAAAAAAAATTGAACTCAGAGTGCATAGGTGTACCTGTAGGTACAGCAAAGTTTAGTATGGATGCAGGAATTGTTTTATTTATCTGTAGCGAACCTAACTCCATTAACCATGAATCTCCACCACGCTCTACCCAATTGAGCCGCTTGGGCAAATAGGTTTCTCGATCAAGCCAGACTTCTATTTTTTCCAGCTTCTTTTTGAAGGAGATACTTCTGGGAATGAGTGTTACTAGCAAAGTGCCAGGCAAGTCTTTAGCTTCTGATGCTTCAAATTTAAAGAAATCAGAATAATAGGAAAGTTGAGAGGCCAGCCCCAAGGATTTTCTGTTTACCTTTTTCACAAGCCCAGTTTCCATCCTTTCCCCTTTTTTTTCTTGGGGGCTATAAGAAATAAATGCCTTGTCGGTTATGTGAATTACTAAGTCATCCGGTGCGGCAAAAACAAAATGGGCTAAATCAGAGCCTGACAGATAAAAAGAGCCTTTTGTGGTGGATGGTGCTCGCAACATAGCGCGCTTAATTGACAATGTGTATGGTGCTTGCAGAGTCTCTGTTTTGGCTTGGGCGACATCAAATTTTTCTAAAATTGTTTTAATACCAGGAATTTGACCATTCAAAAAAGTGCAACACAATGGAATTGGCAATAATCGTAGCGAGCGCATTAAAAATTTATTCATCGGGTTTTCCAAAAAAGGTATTGCAATGATTTCGTATCCAGTAACTCTTCGCCATTCCTCAAATAAACTTCCAAGTTGTTCCCCATGGAGTGTCATCCTGCCCAAACTGAAACCCAACGCCAAAGCTATTTTTTCTGCCGTTTATCCATGCGTTAAGACCAGCCCTAGTTGTTTGGTGTCCGTTAAGAGTCACTCTCTCAGCCCCAACAGAAAAAGCAATTATGGCGTTTGCCCTGATTTTTAGCGAAGCAGACTCAGACCGCTTTCGATATGGAAATGGTGTTCTCATGGTTTCATTTATGTCTGCTTCCAAACTGATTTTAGCAAGGCTACCCAAATCTATTTGAATGCCTGCTCGCACCTGCGGTTTCTCTTCTATATCCCCTTTCCACCTTGCCAACAACCTATCTGAATGAACAATAACCCTAAGCGAACTTGCTATTTCAAAGCCAAAAAATGCGTCTAAAGCATAGGTGATATTTTTTTCTGGTGTCTCATTGAAATCTAATAGAGACTTTGCCTGAGTGAGATTTTGTATTGCCTCCTGCTCGCCACCGTGCGGATCGATTGGGGAGTAACAGAGAGTCAATAGCTCTTGGCCGTGGCTCCACCTTTCAATTCTGAGTGTGCCACCATAAAAAAACCAATCGGATGCACCAACAGTTGAAAGCGAAAACTTTTCTGTAACAGACCTTCTTACATCGAAGCCGACAGTTTCCATGTCAAGCGGGATACTCCAAAGCGAGGTAGCCTCTTCTCTTGTTAAAGACATGGTATTTCCTTTTTCATGTATCATCACCCCATAAGCGCGGGAGCGCGTTCCCCAAGGGTCTCCTATTATTTCCTGTATTCCATCGGTGATTTTGCGGTAATCACCAGTTGAAAATTTATCCAGACTGGAAAAAAACTTGCCTGCCCCTTGGTTGCCTTGGGAAAACGCTAAAGCATAAAAACTCCGCGAAGGATTTACTTGCATAGACATCGAAGGAATATATTCTTCTGTGAATAGTCTACTGCCGCCAAAAGCAGGACTTTCCAAAAATGGAGGCACCTGTGCCATCAGTGGGACAGCAATACATAAAAAACAACATCGGAGGAGACGGTTTGCTTTTACCATTCGCATAGTATAGCCAATACTGAAATAATTAGTTAAGTTTATTAACCACAATTGTAAAAAACATGCAATTGCAGTGGTTTTTTGAGAAAGCGAGTTAAATTACAAGCTCACTTACTTTTTGCATACCAAACATACTGGCCGCCAGTGCTACCATGCTTTTTGCCGTTTTGGAGCCGGCAGATGCAAGATTCCCTAAGTCATTGGTAGCCGTTCTAGCCGACGTACTGTCAACGGCTATGCTCAGTCTAGCGATGTCGCATGGATTCATGTCATTCCCCCTTGATTGGCAGGACTTTTCTGGATAAAATTATGCAGGAGGCATGGTTGAAATATCTTCTGGGATTCATTGGAGGGCTTTGGACGGCATCCTGTTTTTGTAGCTCGCCACCGAAGAAAAAACATGTCCCCCAAGTAACCGAATTTGGCCTTACGGTATTCTGGATTGTGGTTTTATTTTCGTGCCTTTTTACCGTCGGACTATTGTTTTCATAGTGACCGCTCATTTCCCCATTCCCCTCCTTGCTAATGCTTGTGGTAAAATACAATTGATTGAAGGGAGGTCTGGTATGCCAAACATGCTGTGGTTTCTCGTAGCTGCTTGGGCTTTTAGGGATAAAACGCCTAAACCAAAACGTCCTGAGCCTGAATTGGATTTTTCTGACCCAAAGGCAATCGTTGCGCTTGTCCTTGCTGGATTGGCCGTTGTTGCTGTAATCATCAGCCTGTTTGCGTAACTCATTTCCCCTCCTTCGCTTTGCTACTATCCCTTGCAATTGCTCCCAGAAATGCCTGATCAATTCTGTGGATTAGCTCTACCTCCGATTCCCTTACCTCCATCCCTTTCATCTCGCTGAAAACCTTTATTTCTGAATAGCTGATTGGATTGGCACCGAAGCCGTTACTAGTCCGTGTTGCATTCAGCCTAAATTCCCATAGTTTTTAACCTAGGACAGGCAACCGACAGATTCTAATGGGTTTATGAGTTTGCATAGGTTAAAATATTTTAACTCCCTAGGTAAGCCCCAAGCTTTGCTTGGGGACTCACAGAGTTTGACAGATACGGGAATATAAGCAAGCCTCCTAAAAGTGAGCCGGTCAAAGTTCAAA
>WRHW01000027.1 GCA_009783055.1 Holophagaceae bacterium | reverse complement strand
GGGCACCCCATAGGGCCTCCTTTCTGTTCTAGTCTATAGACTAGAACAGAAAATACACAAAATCAATACAAAAATACGACCACTCAAAAAATACTAGTTAAAGGCCAAAGTCAAGACCCCTGAGAAATCAGGGGTTTATGTTTTTCTGAGTTTTGCTTTTCGCTCAAAAAGTGCTTCTCGCTCAAAACTCGCTCAAAACATCGGTGTGGAATTATTGGAAAAAAACAATACTGCACATGGGAAAAATATCCTCCGAATCCTCCGAACATCTAATGTTTGAGAGGCTTTCGGGTTGGGGGATATATAGCAGTTCAACTTATAGTAGTTCATAGCCACAGTGGCTAATCCAGCCTCCGATGTCTTCGGGTGTTATCGAATCCAATGCTGTGGCAATAGCTATGAGAAGTGCCTCGACAGTCCTAGCCTTCAGTTTCCGCAATACAGCCTTCATTTTCGACCAGGCATGCTCTATTGTAAGTCAGCGGGGCAACAATAAACGCCGCATCATTCCTGGCCGCCGTGCATATCAAGTGCATAGCCACGAGAGCTAAAATCTATTGACGATACGCTCATATTCCAACTGTTAAACAAAATGTAAGAAAAGTTCCCGGATTTGTTTTTTTTTGTAAAATTTTTGAAAAGTGGTGTAATATCGGTATCGACTCACATCTACTCATAAACACTTTGGAGGGGGTTATTTGTTATTCGCGCTCGGTATTCACAATTCTTGTTCCATCCTGTCTACGGGTGGAATACGCATGGTTTGCCATATTTGTAAAAACCTTATTTGCTAGGGTTATAACAGCCTTTTAATCAATGGAGGTGCTTGAATGAAAGCCCACAAACAAATACGCGCCGGAGCCGCTTTTGCGGTGCTGGGCGCACTGAGTGCTACTGTGTTGCAGGCTCAGGATAACTCGCCTTACTCTTTCATGTTTAAGATAAGGGCGGGTTTAACTGCCGGTGACATACAGGATACCCACTTTGACAACAAAATAATGGGTTTTGGTGCCGAAGTCACAAAGAAAATGCCTAAATTAGGCGGTGCCCTCTCTGCAGAGCTGGCATGGGAATACGTACCAGGAAGGCACCATGATGTCATGGTACCGGGTGGATCCCTCAACCTTGATCCCTACTATTCTTATGACAATCGCAAAGAGTACGGCCAGGGATTTTCGTTGAAGTTTGCCTATATTGCTCCTCTGCGACTATTGAGTGGCTTTGACTGGTTTGCTGGCGTCAGTGCAGACAGCTACAAGGTCAGGAGCGAATTTAAATATACGCTCAAAGATGGAGGGGGAGCGTTGCACGTGGGGGGAGGCGGTACTTTCGTGGAGGAAGCCTCAGAGATATCTCCAGGAGCTTTTGTCGGCTTGAAGTATAAAATTAGTGATGAAATCGGAGCTGAGGTATCCCTGCGCAATTTTGGGATGAGCCATTTGGATTTCACACCTGGGGCATATTTAGGAAGTGCTACAGGCAGGATGGAAACTGGCAGTTCCAGAGGCTGGGCCTTGGAATTTGGCATTTCGGTTAAACTTTAATCCAGCTTTAGGGGAAATAAAATTATGAGAAAAAACCTAATATTAACTCCGCTAATTATGCTTATTGCGGCGGGTACTGTTTCCGCTCAGGATTTGACCACCGCTTCTTTGACAGGCAGAGTAACGTCCCAAGATGGCAGTCCGCTCCAGGGTGTAAGGGTAACGGTAGAATCGCCGTCGTTGCTCCAGCCCCGGCACGCAACAACGGATGCCAGCGGCCATTTCCGTTTAATGTTGCTTCCGAATGGTGAATATACCATTACATATTCACTCACTCAGTACCGTTCGGCCAGGAGGACTTTACGCCTTCTTGCCGGCCAAACTTTTAATGCCGACGTCAGAATGTCACCGATGGACGTTCAAGAATTAAGTATTGAAATTGTCGGTACTCGTGCACAGGTTGATAAGACAGATTCTATTGTTCAAAGTAATTTTTCTGCCGATTCTCTTGAGAGCATTGTAGGCAGAAACTACACTGCTCTCAACGCATTGGTACCAGGTGTCAATTCCAGTCTAAGCAATCAGGGTCGCCTCAGCGTCCGCGGTGGCACAGGCCATTCCACAAAACTACTCCTTGACGGAACAACTGTAACAGAACTGTTGGGCGGATACACCATATCTACCTTTGCAATGCAAGACTTGATTGAAAGTGTGGCTCTAATTCAATCACCACTAAATGCCAGGTATGGCAATACCGATGGTGGTATGGTGACTATCGTTACTGCAAAGGGTAGTAATAAGTATGCAGGCAACATGCGTTTTACCGGTCGGCGACCACAGTGGGAAATTTTAGATCCTGGCTATCAAGATCGTAGAGGCAATTTAGGGGGTGCCTGGGCTCCGGACGACGAACTGGAAAAAGAATATGAAGTCACTCTCAGTGGTCCTATCTGGAAAGACCACATTACATTTACATACGGTGCCAAACTGACACCTACCTGGTACGGCTCTGGGCTGATTTCAGACTGGAGCTCTGCCGGCAGAAGGTGGACAACTCCCACGCCTCAGGCAAGCGATAGGGTTGGTATTTACTACAGAGATGCAAATACCGGCGATGTAATTAGAAAAGCCGAAATGAGGGATTACAATACACCAGACGGACGTTTGTACCAACATTATTCCCAGACGTATAACCAATTTAGCTTATTTGGCCAGATTAACCCGAACCATCAAATTGAGTGGAACTATACAGAAGCCAGTGAAAACGGAGGGAATTACGGCTACCAATACCCCGCAGAAAACATGCCCCGTTCGCGGGAAGGGTTTGATGCCAGGTACTGGAATGTGGCCTACAAGGGTATCATTGGTAGTTCAGGCGTTTTAGAAGTCCGCCACGGTGTCACTTGGCAGTCTTGGTGGTATGGGGATAGTAGCATCCCCAATGATCCTATACGTCTTAGGACAATACCCAGCTATGTCCCAAGAGACGGCAATTATTCTAACCACAACGATGCTAACTATATGGCTAATGGCTATTTGCATACTTCTATGCCCTCAAA
Organism: Holophagaceae bacterium; assembly: GCA_009783055.1. Classification (GTDB taxonomy): domain Bacteria; phylum Acidobacteriota; class Holophagae; order Holophagales; family Holophagaceae; genus WRHW01. The sequence continues at coordinate 26,209 of WRHW01000027.1, read as the reverse complement.
TACTGGTAGTGGACAAGCAAACTTTTTGGTCGATGCCGTAAATGTTGACAATTTCGATGGTGGCGGCATTACAGGGACAGTGCTCAACTACCAGCATATTTTACAAGCCAAAGGTATGCACATCATAGATGTCGGTTTTCAAAGAGACGGTTTTTTGTGGAATACAAAATCCGGCGGTGCCCCATTTTTATTTGATAACCCAGGACAGATAGCTGAAAATTTGAGTTATTCGGATATTTACAATCCCAATGGCTCGCCAGTCGGGAATCCGTCAAATTATGCGGGCAGGTACATTGTTTTCAATGTTCCCGCGGCGAGGTACAGCGATATCGACCCCTACGCTGTTGCCGCAGGGCTTGTTGACAGACCTTTGATAGTGGACGGTGCTGTGGATTCTACCTACAGTTGGGCCTATCCAAGGGTCTTGGAGCGCTTTGGAAATCCCAATGGACAATTCGAAACAGAGATGACTTCATATTATATAAACGACATGTGGTCAATCAGCGAAAACCATAGCGTAATGGCTGGCTTGCGATTCGACAACTTTAAGGGTTGGGATACCCAACGTAAATTTGTGTCCTATTCGTTGCCTACTTTCAGGTTTGAGTATAAGTGGGATATCCATGGCGATCAAAGCCGCTTGGTGAATGTGTCCCTAGGGCAATTCCATACAATGACACCGGCTGGCCTCTTTACTCCTCAGGCTTTAGCACGTTACAACAGCAACAGGACTAGGTATTGGAGTGTTGGATCTGCCCAACCCTATCTCGTTACTTGGGAGGAAGTTAAGAATATTAATAACTATGGGTATGTTCATGAAGAAAACCTTGGCGGGCCAAATTACAGGACAGACCCGGACTGGAAGGCTCCGGTATCCACTGAATTCTCTGTAGGCTTCCGCCGAAATTTGAACAATGGCGGGAGTTGGCGCGCAACATTCACCTACCGTACATGGGAAAATGACTATGACTACTATCCGGGCGAATTTTTTGATCAGGCCAATGGTGCCCTGCAGGTCAGACGCGTATTAAAAAATACAAATGAGTACGACAGAACCTATACTGGCGTAGAATTAGAATGGGATTTGCCCATCACAAAACGGGCAAATTTTGGCGGTAGCTACACATTTAACCGGCTCATGAACAACTGGCCAGACCGCTCTGACGCAGGCAATGCAGGCTCTGCCCCGGCCCTCAACCTGGACAGTTATTGGGATACTTACTGGTCAAGGGATACATGGGCACCAATGCGACTTATGGATCCTGAACACTTCTTTAAGTTCTACATTCTCTTTGACCTTACTTCCGGCAAAGTTAAATCCAGCGTTGCCCTCAGAGGCTCCTACACCAGCGGAACACCATATCAGGACACAATCACTTATAGAGTTGGCTTTCCCTCCTATCCTGGTGTTATTGCAGGCCCCGCCGGTGGAACGGCCCCTGGAGGTGCTGGCACAGGAGGTTTCAGCGATAGTCGGGCAGTCCCTATCAATACTATGTCAACATATCAGGATATTTGGTCCACAGCACTCAGGTATAATCTGAGCTTGCCTTTGGTTAGCAAACTTTCTTGGTTTATGACCATAGACATTAACAATCCCTTTAATCATCGCGGCATTCGTGACTGGTTCCGGCCCGGTGGTCTAAGCAATTCAGTTATCCCTAACGATATTGGAAGTGTTCCGGCAAGCGACCCATACAATGGGGTTTGGAGGACGGACAATAATGTTCTCGGCCTTTATCGTGAGCGCATGTCCGGCCGAACCTTCTCACTGACCACTGGTCTACGGTTTTAGGAATGGAGTTAAAGTATGAAAATTATGCGATTTCTAACTGTTGCCATATTCTCCTCTTCTGTAGTGCTTGTCGCTCAGGAAGGCATCGAATATAAGTCCTACGTCGCTCTTGGGGCCACTTTGGCCCATGGGCACTCACATGACCTCACCCAAAAGACATGGGGTGGCTTTGGCTCGTTTAATGCTGAAGTCGGTCTGCAGTTCAAGCACTCGTCTGCAGGAGTAATGATCAGGCCCAATTTTGGCATGGCTAAAATGACCGGAGACAAACCCACCGAAGCACAACCCGAAATTTATGACATGATGGGCATATATGTTGGTGTTGACCTTGTTTACACTCCGAGTAAACGCTTGCCGATATTTGCTACCACAGGCCCGACATTTCATACATGGAATGTAGACATGGTTGATTCATTGGATAATCCAAGCCAGGGACACAAGGGGATGAAGCTGGGCTGGCGCCTTGGACTGGGTTATGAGATAAATAACAAGTTTAAGGTTGAAATTTTATATGCTCTAAGCGAATGGCGAAGCGACCCTGACCTCTCTTACGTCCAAGGGCTGAATCCAAGCAATCCGGCTTATTTTAGCATCAGAGCGAGCTATAATTTCTAAGTTTTATGTTTGCTTAACTGAATATGGGGGTCTCGGCCCCCATTTTTCGGTGCGCCCATCCGAATGGATTGGACATCTTTCTGAGGGGGTAATAAAAGAATAGTGTTATAGCGGTTCAACTTTTTGTAGTTGAACTGCTATATGCCAGGATTTGCTCGCATATCCTAGCCGTTTTTTGTTCATAGGCGGGCTTGGCTCGCCGTTAAGTGAACAACAAAAACGTAAATAGCTATACACAGTCGTATACTAGAAAGCTACCTGTAGGGCGATTACGATTGAGTCGCCACCCTGCTCACCGGACTGCCCAGACCTTGGATAAAGAAAGTTTTTACTCCGCATGACGTAGTTGGCCTTAATGTTGGCCGCTTTTTGGCTGTCATGTAACAAGGCAAAAGTGTAACCAAGGGTGACTTCAGTAAACTTGGGAGTGTAGTCACCTGCTAGGGTGCCGGCGGGTATCACATATGGGTTTTGGACTGTATACCACTTATCTCCGTAGTTGTAGTCCATGTAGTCATAACGGGCGAGGACCTTGTGGCGATTGTTGATGTTGTAGGCAAATACTCCGACGTAGCTGAGGAAGGCCTGATCAAGGTGCGCTCGCAGGGAGGGGGGGGCGGTAGCACCGGCGTACACTGATGGGAAGAAGCGTCTCCCCCAGAGCCCTGTCATGACTTCTGCAGAAGCGTATACCTTGTCGCTCCTGAAGTTGTAGAAGATGCCATAATGTGAAGTCTTGTCTTTGTTGTCCAATATCGTTTCGTCACTGGGGACAGAAGTGCCTTGGAACTGGATGGCTTTCAGGCTACCTGTGTCCGGCTGGTCTGTCGACCCATGCAGGGCATAGCCACCAAAGTAGTGGTGTTTGCCATAGTTTAGGTCAAGTCTGGCGACAATGTCTTTTTGAGAGTTCAAGTCGTTGTTCTTCCCGTAGCCATTGGTCATCCCGACATGGAACCGCCCATTTATTGTTTGTGGGCTACCAAAGCCCATGCTCAGCCAGGCCCCCCTTTCCCTGCCAGAAAACAAGTTGGCGAGCTGAGTATATTCGGCAAAGAGGGCATCGGCTGGGGGAATGAACCCGTCGAATGTTTGGAAGGGTTTGAATTGCCCCACCATGAGTTCTATTTTGTGTGGCATTTTATACTTTATGAAGACATCCTGGAGCACAGCACCACTGCTGATTGTTGGATCGATGTTTACGTAGTAGTCCACGTTGTCAGAAATCTTACCATCAACTTTGAGGTCGATTCTTTTGATGGAAAAACTATTCTCCTTAAATTGAGTCATGTTTTGGAAGTTTGCATTTCTGAAGCCGGTGCTCTGGCTGTCGAAATGACGGAGGTTGCTGTCCAGCATCTGGGTGTACCAGATTTGTGCTAACCCCCCCACTCTGGGAGTGCTTACCTGTGCCCCAAGGGCAAGGCCAGAGAACAAGGCTATCGAAGTTATGGTGCTAGTACGTTTGTTCATATGGATTCCTCATCAATAGAACTATTTGTGGCGTTAAGCTAGTTTAAATTTTTGTACTTGGTTCTGCAGTTCGTTGGCATAGCGTGCCAAGTCGTTGGCAGTCCGTGATATTTCTGTTGTTGTTGCCGCCATCTGGTTGGTTGCTGAGGCCACGGAAGCAGACTCGACTGCACTGTGTTCTATCTGTCTGGCCACGTCAGCACCTGCCGCCGCCTGCTCTGTTGAGGACGCTACAGACTCCCTTGTCTGCACTGCAAATTTATCAAGGCTAGCCCGAATTTCGTGCAACAAGTCGACAGTCGTGGCAACCATGCCAACGCCTTTTTCGACCGAAGTGCGTGCTTCGATGTTGTGTTGCGCTATTTCTTTTGCTGACGACCCGCTACGCTCGGCCAATTTCCTCACTTCTTCGGCCACAACCGCAAAGCCCTTACCCTGTTCGCCGGCCTTAGCGGCTTCTATCGCGGCATTGAGTGATAGCAGGTTGGTCTGGTTGGCTATCTCTTGAATAACTGAGATAGCCTGAGCAATCTTTCCGGTTGTCTGGGTAATATCCTGCATGGCAACCTTTGTTGTCTCACCTGCTTCGTTGCCCTTGCGTGTGGCCTCGATAGCCGCCTCTAGCTGTGTCAGGGAGGCTTTGGCACCCAAACTCACCTCATCAATAGAAGAAGACAACTCAGTCATTGCGGTGGCTATCCTTTCGGCACCGCTTCTCTGGTTGTTAGTGCTGTTGGCTATTTCGTCTGTTGTCGCCGAGATTTGCTCTGCCGAGGCAGACAATTCTGTAGACCCGCTGGCAACGCCATCCGCACTCTGGTGGATGCCGGTCACTAGAACCCGTAGCTCGGCTACCATGTGGCCAATAGAATCAGTCATTTGTCCTAGTTCGTCTTTGTACTTGGCCTTGGATGCTACCGTAAGGTCGTGGTTAGATATCCTGCTGATCACTTTCCCGATGTCGTTAATTTCTCCCACCAGTTTGGAGGATATCAGGGTACCGATGACGAAAGATAAAACACCGGCGAGCACTACTGTGATGATCATCGCAGTAGTCGATTTACGAACAGTGACCTTGTTGGCCGATACAATGTCATTCGCCACACTTTCGAGGGCACCTACAATAATATTTACTTGTTCTATCACCTTGCCGGCGGTAGCTACCCACTCAGGTCTGCGGGAGCTTTCCATCGCCTCCTGCATTCGTCCTGCTACCATGCGCTCCATTTCTGTGTCTGCGTTAGTAAGATATGCCATTATGGCACTATTTGCGGCTTTGACTAACTCTTGCTTTTCTTTCGGCTGATCTTTCGCATTTTCAGCAATCCGCATTAAATCACTAGTACTTTTTAGCAACTCTGCCTTTTGTTTGTCATAAGATTCCTTAATTGCCCTCATTTGGACACTGTCGCTAGAAAGCGCGCTACGCATTGAAAGCCGGATATTGACCAAGCCTGACTCAATGCGCCCGGCCAACTTTGTACCCATCAAGCCCTCTTCGTAAAGTTGCAAATCTGCCGCCCCCATGACGTTGAGGGAGTGCACTCCCTCGATACCAACATATAGCAACAGGGCAGTGACCACTGCAAAACCCAGCAGTAGCTTGGTTTTGATCTTTAGATTCGAATACCAGTCCATAAACGCTCCTTCAACATGAATGTGAAACCACCAAGGATTAACCTTAATGCATATCTGTAAATAGATAAGACTACAGTTTGATAATTATAGCCTTCTTCCAAACTACTGCATATCTTTTTTTGGTTGGATTACTGTAGCCCTATCTGCTCCATTCTCTTGCTTTGGCCAGATCACTGAAAATATTCTACGCCGGACCTAAATATTCCCATATCCTTGTTGCCAGGTACATTCTGCCAAACGAAAGGGGAATAGCGTTCAGCATGTGCCATCTTTCCAAAAACTCTGCCGTCAGGGCTAAGTAAGCCTTCAATGGCAATCATACTACCATTGGGATTGTACTCAAGGTTCATGGATGGATGACCGTACTCATCCACATACTGAGTAGCCACCTGACCATTTGCAAGTAAGTTCAGTAAATTATTTTCAGGCCCTACAATCCTGCCTTCACCGTGGGCGATGGCGACGACGTGCTGATCGCCTGGTTTTACATGCATCAACCAAGGGCTTGCGTTGGAGACAATACGGGTACAGGCCATCCGACTTGTGTAACGGAGGGTATTGAAGGTTAGTGTGGGGTCTGATTCAGATTGCTCCTTTAATATTTCGCCATAGGGGACTAATCCAAGTTTTATGAGAGCCTGAAAACCGTTGCAAATACCAATCATCAGACCATCGCGCCTATTAAGTAGATCATGAATGGCATCTCTAATCCTCGGAGCACGATAGGCCGCGGCAATATACTTTCCTGATCCTTCAGGTTCATCACCCGCGCTAAACCCTCCGGGGATTGCGATGATGTTTGCCTCAGAAATTGCTTTAGCCATTGCGGATATACTTTCATTGATGGCCTGGTTACTTTGATTTCTAAATACCAATGTATTAGTCAGCGCGCCATACTTTTCAAAAGCCAGAGCCGTGTCGTACTCGCAGTTAGTGCCCGGAAAGACGGTTAACAATACGCGTGGCTTAGCCACTTTAATAGCTGGGGATTGTAGAGTGTCACCAATACTATAGGGAACAAAAGGCGACAACTCACTCCCATGCTTGCCATCAGTTGTTGGAAAGATTGGTTCCAGCGTACTCTCCCAAGCCCTTTCTGCTGTGGCGATATATATTTCAGTGCCGCACACTCTGATAACTGGCTCGCTAATTGTTGTTCCCAGGTGTATGGTAGGCAACCCTATATCTAATTCTGGAGCAACTTCTAGCACAAATGAACCAAGGCGGGGTGCAAACCAAAAGTCTGCATAAAATTCTATTAACTCCATCCCAACTGCATTGCCAAAGGCCATTTTGGAAAGTGCCGGTGCTAATCCATCCATACCAATGGTATAAATAGACTGCACAATTTTGTTTTGTATTAACTCAGCAATTCGTGAATAAATAACATGCAGTGCAGACCAGTCTGGCAATTCGTCTGGAGTGCGCGGTAGCTCAACCAACAATAAATTATTGCCACTTTTTTTCAGTTCAGGGGTCACTATTGCAGTTGCCTTTACTACCCCTACGGCAAAAGCCACTAAGGTTGGTGGCACGTCTAGGTCTTTGAAAGAACCAGACATGCTATCCTTGCCGCCTATGGCTGGAGTTCCCATTTTTAGCTGTGCATGTAAGGCTCCCAGAAGTGCTGATGTTGGAAGTCCCCAAAGTTTTGGATCATTTAGCAATTTGCAGAAATATTCCTGTAGTGTATAGCGCAATTTTCCAACATCTGCCCCCACCGCAACGAGTTTGGCCGCCGCTACTACATGCGCCCATATAGCACCATGAAATGGCGACCAACGGCTCAGTGTGGGAAGGAAGGCATAGCTCATTGCAGATGCAGTGCTAGTTTCGCCTCCTAGTACTGGAAATTTAGCTACCATGCTCTCTGTTGGTGTTCTTCTCCTCGCTCCGCCGAAAGGAACCATTATGCTGGCGGCTCCAATGGTAGAATCAAACCGTTCAACAAGCCCTCTCTGCGAACAAGTATTCAAGTCGGCAAGGCATGACAGCCAAGCAGATTTTATTTCTGTGACTCCTTTTGAGAGAAAGGGATTACCTAACTGGTCAGGGGCGACAATCTGTGCACTGGATATTGATTTGGCTCCATTTGTATCCAAAAACTCTCTGCTTAAGTCGACAATGACTTGCCCTCTCCAAGTCATCAATAACCGTTTGGATTCTGTCACTTCTGCCACAACGGTGGCTACTAAATTTTCTAAATCTGCATGTGTCAATATGTCAGATAAATCATTTGGCGAAATTACCACCGCCATGCGCTCTTGGCTTTCTGCAATTGCCAGCTCTGTTCCATTGAGACCTTCATATTTTTTTGGTATCACATCTAGGTTTATCTTTAATCCATCCGCCAATTCACCAATAGCTACAGAAACTCCGCCGGCTCCAAAGTCATTGCATTTTTTTACAATCCGAGCAAATTCCTCTTTGCGAAAAAGCCGCTGTAATTTTCGTTCCATGGGTGGATCACCTTTTTGTACTTCCGCCCCACACTGCTCAATACTTGCTTCTGTATGGCTCTTGCTGGAACCAGTGGCTCCACCGATGCCATCCCTGCCTGTCTTTCCACCAATCAGCACTACCAGATCACCAGGTAGAGGTTCTTCACGCCTAACTTGTTTTTTGGGTACTGCACCAATTACCGCCCCTATTTCCATGCGCTTTGCCGTATAGCCTTCGTCATATATTTCTGTTACTTGACCAGTATTTAAGCCAATTTGGTTGCCATACGAAGAAAATCCGCGAGCGGCCTCTTGGGTAATTTTTCTCTGGGGCAATTTTCCGGATAGCGTTTTTTCGATAGGCATACGAGGGTCGCCCGAACCTGTAACTCTCATTGACTGGTATACGTACGCCCTACCAGACAATGGGTCGCGGATTGCACCTCCTAGACATGTAGCGGCTCCGCCATAAGGTTCAATTTCAGTTGGATGGTTGTGTGTCTCGTTTTTGAACATTAACAACCATTCTTCGGTTTCTCCCGTAGTAGCATTTACCTCAACATCTACCACAAGCGAACAAGCGTTGATCTCACTACTGATTTCTTGGTCTTCTAACTTACCAATCGATCTAAAATATTTGGCCGGCAAGAGAGCCATATCCATCAAAGATTCAGGTTTTTCTGCTATCTTGTCTCCATACACCTGGCTACGAATTTGTCTATATTGCTGTAGCGTTTTGGCTATTGGCACAGTCAACGGACTGTCTTCTACTACAATATCTTTCAACTCTGTCAAAAACGTGGTATGTCGGCAGTGGTCAGACCAGTAGGTATCCAGTAGCTTAATCTCTGTCTCGGTAGGATCGCGTTTTTCTATATCCCTGAAATATGCTTGAGTATGTAGCAAATCTGCCAGGGTCATAGCCATTCCATGTGCAGATTGTATTGCTTGTAACCCCGTAGCATCAGCATTGGAAAAGCCTATTAATACAGGCACTTCTCCAGGCTCTGGCAACTGTGGGTTCAATGTAGAGGGCTTTAGTAGCGAAGCCTCTCGACTGTCGACTGGGTTGATTAGAAAAGTTTTTATTTTTTTTTCCTGTTCAGGCGATATTGATCCCTCAAAGACATATACCTTAGAACATGCCACTATGGGGCGACTGCCCTGACATAACAGTTGTAAACACTGAGTAGCACTGTCTGCCCGCTGATCGTACTGGCCAGGAAGGTATTCAATAGCAAGAATCAATTGGCCAGATACTTCGGGGAATGATTCCTCATAAACTATGTCAACAGGAGGCTCGGCAAAAACTGTCCACAGAGCCACCTGGTAATCTGAGTCAGTCAAACCCTCCACGTCATATCTAACCAGCACCCTAACAGCCTCTAGTGAGTTAATTCCCAAAAAGCCAGTGAGGACGTCGTGCAAGTGATTGGCATCTATAGCAAATTCTGGCTTTTTTTCGACATAAATCCGGCGAATGGTTGACATTTGAGCCTTTCAGTTAAACCCAAGGCATTTTGACTCGGGAATACCCTTATCATTGTACTTTGTTATTCCAAGTTGCCTCTAACAAGGTTACTTGGTGTAAAAAATTACTTTAGTGGCGATACAAGGTCTCAGAGATGCGACTGTGCTGGTTTACCTGCTCCAAGCGGTACTGTTCACAAATAAACGGCTATTTGGATATACCATGAAACTTGCCAACGACCATCACAAAAAGGAAGCGCAAGCATCTGAAAGGGGCAAAACTGCTCTGCGGGTTGGTATTTGGGCAGAGCGGGCTACTCTATGGTTAATGTGGCTCAGGGGATGGGATTTGGTTGCATGGCGACAAAAAATGGGACGCTACGAACTTGATCTGATTTTGTCTAGGGGAAATGATTTGCGTTTGATTGAAGTTAAGGCCAGAAAACCGGGAGCTTGGGTAAATGCAGACATCGCCCTGACAGAACATCAGCGCGTACGTCTGCAAAGTGCTATGAGACAATGGCTGGACAAAATCCCTTGGCCAAAGTGTGTCAGTTTTCAGCGTGTAAGCTGGTCGGGTATGCGTTGTAAATTTCACCCACCTGAAAATTGGGACTCACTAAAGATTCAGAGATGATTAGGTAAAATTTTATTTTTTATGATCGAGGTAAGACTACTCTTTACATGGCTTTTTGTCACGTAACCGGTAGCTTTTAACAGTCCAACCTGGTATGAGTTGACCACAAATATGGATTTCTATCTTATCCCCACTTTGGCCTTCAAATCGGCTGGAAGGGCATCTTTGTGGATTGTTATGTATATGGTTTTTGCCAGCATGTAGTTGCGGCTCATGTACAGAAAACCTTTGTATTCGCTATTTTCTGTGCCCCAACTGTTTTTGATGAGGTAATACTTGTTGCCTTTTTCGTCACGGGCTAAACCTACACAGTGCATACTGTGGTCGTCTGTTGTGCGCCAATCGTCAAAGGCGGCTGTTCTAGATTCGGCTGTAACGGTAAGTTCCTTTTCATCTTCGGGTTTTGCTTCGGGGTCTAGGTGCAGAGCATAGCCCTTCCTCATCTGAAAGCCTGTTTCGCTTACGTCAGAACCGATGGCATAGCTGAAGCCCTTTTCTATTGCTGTGTCTAACAGGGAGGCAAACTCGTCAAACGGGAGATTGATGCAGTTTGAATCATGACTCCAGTTATCTGGCGTTTCCATACGGAATCTTGTATATGGGGCATATAGGGTGAAGGAGCCGATGCTTACATAATCAGAAGGCTCGATTTGAAGATGTTCTTTCATAAAGTTTATCGGTGTCCATGTTTTACCACTGTAGTTAAAAGAGGTTATCGGTTTGCCTAAATACGCATCTAAAATACCTTCAACTGCATTCGGCCAGGCAGTAGTTAGCCTCCTGCTACCTTTGATGCCAGACAAAAACCCCCCCAATGCCTTTTCCAGTTCTGAGTGGTTATGATTTTTTTCGCCTTGTAATAGGCCAGTATATGAAGTTTGGGGAACCAGACCTACTTTTGACATAGCATAGATCGCATCGCCATTTTGAGCACCTTGCCCCCAGTCCATTGCTCCATGGAGACGCATAAACGCGCTTGCGCGTCTAGGATAGGTGGCTCTGACTAGGTGCATTTCAGAGAGGTTATGTTCCCCTTTGCCTTTACGCATCGCCTCCGCTTCGATAAATGAAACTGTTGCAAAACACCAGCATGTCCCGGTTGATGCTTGGTTTTTTACCGGTGTGTGGGGAATTACCTTGATGTCCGTAAATGTCCTTTTGGGAGCATTTTGTGTGGTAGTGGCAGGTGCTTGAGCGACCAAGGCCAAGACTGGAAAAAACGTTAGTGCGAGTGCTAAGGGGCGCATGTTGACTCCATGAAGTTTGGTTAAAACATTATTTTATACCGAATTGCAGTCGTTTGATTTCCTGCTGTCATTAAAAGGGTATTCCTGCATTAACGCGTATTTCTGGGTCGCTTTTTAAGAATATTAGCGTAATATCGCATATTTCTTGCAAATTTTTAGATTTTTGTATAGATTTTCGCAATAAATGTCCAAAAACAAAATTGCCGGAGAAATAATGCGTAAACTCCTTCACCCGCCCAGGAGCTTTTTCGGGGGGCATATCTTCTTGGATGTAATTGTAGAAACGCTCCCACACTTCTGCATAATTGATATGTACAGGATTCAGGCCAGCAAATTCGCGAAAAATCCAAGGCTTAACAATTGCTATCCGACCCAACATCAGGCCGCTTAGTGTTTCAAAATCGGTTCGATGTACTTTTATTTCCTTGGGAGAACAAATATCACCATTGCCAATAATTGGTATCGTTGTGGTTTGGGCAAGCCATGGAAAAACCTCCCATCTAGCTCGACGTGCCAAACGCTCCGTGGAAAGGCGAGGATGCAGTGTTAGAGCCACAACATCGTTGTCTTCAAATAGCGCAAGCCTGTCTTTGAATGGTTTTTGCCAGTTTTTGTCGTCGCCAAGGCGACACTTGACAGTGAGCGGGCCTTTGTAGATTTTTCTGATCCTTTGCAAAACAGATTTCAGACGGTCGAAATCCCTGAAAAGAGCGACACCTGATTCCTGATGTTGAATTTCAGGGGCGGGACACCCAAGATTAATGTCTATTGCTAAATATTCAAGTTCAGTAATTTTTGCAAAAACGGCTTCAATATTTTCATATCCAGATAGGCGGAACTGATAAATCAAGTGACCTTCGTTTGGCCGTCTCTTTGTAAAGGATGAGTCCCCCGGTTTTTCATGGATAAAAGCTGACCCTGATAACATCTCAGAAAATAATGCCCCATACCCCCCAAAGTCAGATATGAGACGGCGAAACGCCGAATGAGTTATACCTGCCATCGGTGCCAAAAATATGGCCGGTGCCACTTTCACTGCTCCAATTTGGATGCAATCAAACATGGCAGACTAGGCCATAACTACTACTATTGAAGGGTCTACTTCATGCTTTAGTAGTCCTTCTATAAATTGTAGCGTTCCTGTCCCTGCGGCAGGACAGGAGCCACAAGCACCCTGATAGGCAATAGTAAGGACTTGGCCATCAAATGAAATTATTTCTATTCCACCCCCATCACCAGCCAATCCGGGACGAATCTGATGATCAACAACATCCAATATTTTCTGAAATTTTGTGTCAGCTTCAAGTGCTGGGACACTCCCATCATCAACTACCTTCATGCCCAGATCGCAATCTTCAATGGCTTCGCATATTGGGTCGATAAGGACTGCCCAAGTTGTTTCTTGAAGCTTGTTGACTGTGACAAACCTGTCCATATAGAAAACAGATGTGACATTTCCCAGGGCGAAAATCGCCGCCCCTAGAGGGTCTCCAATTGTTGAAGCAAAATCTTGAAATGAACGTGCACCCTTCGAAAGTAGTGGTTCCATTACCACAAATTTCAGCGCGTTTGGGTTTGGTGTTGGTTCAATATTTACAACCTTTTGCATTTCTTTCTCCAACTTCAAACTATATAGCTACTTGCAATTGCCCTTGGGCAAGCAGTGGCAAGTGATTCAGTGGTTAGTTGCTATTTTGAGGTAACGACTTCCCCTGTATGGTCTAAAATGATTTTAGTTCCTTTAGGAAACGATTTACCGCCGATTATTGTGTCCCTAGCAAGAGTACATTCCTTTAGACTTCCGTTTTCGTAAAGGTAAACTGGATGAAATACGCTGGATTTGCAGGGAATATTGTTTACAACAATGTTTTTCGGAGCAAAAAACCCTTCGAGTTTTCCGCTTGGGTAAAACCAAGTTCTAATACCTTTTGCCCCGCCTGAGCCACCTCTACATAAATAGCCTTGAATAATAGTGTCTCTAGGAAACGAGCAACGCTTCAGGTTGAATTCTTCATTAAGTTCCACCCATGTATTTCGTGGAATTATGTTGTTCTGGATAACAGTTTCCTTAGCAAGAAAAAAGGTTTTTACATGACCTGATGGTGTGAAGTGAACATAACCAGCGGCGCAGGGGAATCCGTTTATTAGGGTTTCGGTTTCAAGTTTAGCCACTATAGCATTTTGATACAATTTTATCTTTTGTAACGGTAGCCCTCTGAGTGATTCAGGGAGGATCTGGTCATTAGACTGACCGCCATTTTCAGCTGTGGGCAGAAATGCTGTGCAAAAACAAATGGCTAACCTAGTTAGTAGCATGGCAGACTCCATTCGGATTGATTGAGAACATCAGAATTTCTCGCACTATGAACATTGGCTTGGTGGGTTTTTCCGTTGAGAATGGTTCAAAAGGATGATAACATGGGTGCAGTAACTCCTCACGTAAGCCATTGACATGGTAACGAGCAAAAAGAAAAACGGTTAAGTCAGTTGAATAGCTATTTTATTTGGGTTGCTCAAGCAGTAGGGCATCTACAATCTTGTCTACGTAATCTGGCTTGATTCCAAGTGCCCTGACTATTCCATTGCGGTCGACAACTGCATAGGTTGGCCAGTAGGCAACGCCCCATGCTTTGGTAGTGTCAGCCGTTGGGTGAGCCACTGGGTAGGTTATTCCTTTGTCTTTTACTACGCTGGCCATTTTTTCTTCACCTCTGCCACTACCGCATATGCCAACGAGTAATACCCCTTTGTCTTTATAATTGGCCACCATCTCATTGTTGTGTGGGATAGCATTTATGCATGGCCCACACCAAGTAGCCCAAAAGTCGACGATGACGATCTTGCCCTCCATGTCTTCTTTGCTCAACTCGCCGTTAATCCAGTCGGAGAGGTCCAGCTTTGGGGCTTGTTTCCCTAGTAACGGGGCGTGTTGTTCCCATTTTTCGGGTAGCCAATGCCCTTCCTTGGCTAACTGTGAGATTTTGTGGTCCTGAGCCCCGACAGGGAGCGTCAGGGCGGTAAGAAGTACGATGGATGCGACTCGTAAAAACATGTTTTCTCCTGTGTATTTATGAATTTCAATTGGTGTTACGTTAATTCTTTTTTTCTGTTTTGTGCGATACAGTGAGCATAAAATATCAGGCCGCTTGGATGCGAATCTCGCCAAAAGTCTCTGTCTGTAACATTTTGGCTCGACCATCTTTGACGAGTTCGAGAACAGCAAGAAAAGTGAGTACAAGGTCTTCCCTAGTTTGAGACTTGATAAAGAGGTCGGCAAATGGGCACCACCCGGAGCCATGTAGCAAGTCGAGTAATTCTGTTATGCGTTGATCTATCGTTATTGTCGGAGCCATTACTTCTACAGGTGGTGGCGGTAGCCAACGTTTTAATATTTCTCGGTAGGCACCTAAAAGATCCATTAGAGTGGTAGTCAGTGGCTCTTCCTCGGTTTTGGCAAATTCTTGGATGTCTAATCCATTTGTGAAAATAACGCTATACCACTCACTCTCCATTTCGGATAGCTCTATTGCGGTTTTTTGTATGGATTGGTACTGCAACAATTTATTGACTAAATCTTCCCGTGGGTCTTCTATTTCGTCACCTTTGGGGGGTATTGGTAGTAACAGCTTGCTCTTGATTTGTGTCAATTGGGCGGCCATAGAAATGAACTCAGCGGCTATTTCTAGGCTTAGTTCTTCCATTAATTTTAGGTAGTTCATGTATTGCTTAGTAATTGAAGCCATTGGCAGATCTAGGATATCCAGCTTTTGCCCATGAATAAGGTAGAGCAGTAGGTCTAGGGGCCCTGCAAAGAGCGGGAGGTCTAGTATCATGTCGCGGAATTTACTTTCAAAGCCCTTTGGAGGCTCAAAAATCCTCGTTGGAACCTCGACTTCCAAAATGTCCTGAGTAGTGTTTTCCATACAATACTATTTTATACTAAGCTCTGCCCAAACGGGAACAACGTGGCATAGTATCAATATTTTGTGTTTATTTGCAAAAAATTCCCGTCTTATTAGATAATTGAGCTTCCCTGACTTCGCGCTTTCTCCAGATGATGGACTTTGCTTTAGGATTGTTTGCCTTGATGAATTTTTCTAGGTGTCTGCAAAGCTCTTCCTTTCAAATGGACTTGTACTAGGTTGCGTTTAATCGGGATTAAACGCGAAACGCAAAAGTTTTTGCAAACACGAGCAAAGCCCGTATTTTCAAAAACTTGCGGGCACCGCATTCGCGTTGCCGTCATACCAAGTTGCTCCCGTATGGGTGCAACTTGGTATTACACAGGTGAACCACTTGTTGTTTAATAATTATTTACTTATTTAAGGGACGCAACACTAGTAACTGCTATATATCTCCATGTGCTGTGTTACTCTCCATCGTCAGGTTCATTGAATCTCCTCGTTGCTCTTTTCGCAAAGTGCATCCGTCTACAGCACAATCCTTGCACCAGTTCTGCTGGCAGGGGTCTGTATGAATGTGTAGTTCACCTTCAATGCCAGCTTTTGCGACTACATCGCTTCCAAAGCCTTCTGCTAAATCATGGCTTTTGTGCAATGGGTAGTGTCCCGGCATGACTACTTGGATGTCTACATGGATATACCTACCAGAGCGCATTGTCCTTAATTTGTGCACTGCAATCACTTCAGGAGGACGTATTTGGTTCATTGCTGTTAATAATTTTCTCAATAATACAGGGTCTTCGATGTCTAACAGTGCTTGGCTGGACTGTTTAACAAGTCTGTAGCCCGTTCTCGCTAAAAGTATTGCTACAACCAGTGCCATTATTGGGTCTAGCCAATACAGCCCGGTAGTTTTTACAAGGAACAGACCAACTAGAGCACCTACTGTAGTCCAAAAATCTGAAAGAATATGGTGGCCATCGGCTTCAATAGTTCGGGAACGATGGCTTTTCCCTGTAAAAATCAGGTATAGACCTAATATGCCGTTTAGACCACCGCCAACTGCACTCCAAATAATGCCATCACCCAAATCATCTATTTTTAATTTTATTGTGTTCAAAACAAATTGTTCATGCAGGGTAGTCACGGCTTCCCATGCTATAAATACCGCCGCAAGTGCGATTAGGCCACCTTCAAATACTGCGCTGAAGTGTTCGATTTTGCCATGCCCATAAGGATGTTCGCGGTCTGCGGGCTTTTCTGCAAATAGTACCGCCCCAAGTGCAAATACTGCGGCCACAACATTAATGACACTTTCCATGGCATCAGACCTAAGAGCCGCCGAGCCCGAAATAACGGCGGCGTAGTACTTGATTGCCAAAATAACAATGCCGGCAACTATCGCAAGTATTGCCGCCCTAAAGCGGACATGTCTGGAAATTTCAGGTTGGTTCTTCATGCCACTTAACTTAGTCATTTAGCTCGCCAGGTAAGCCCCAAACTTTGCTTGGGGACTCACAGAGTTTGACAGATACGGGAATATTAGCAAGTCTTCAGCACACCATTTCTGTCGTATATAGATGCTATGCTACCTGAGTCTGATCCGCTAAACTCTCCAAATCCGCAGATTTTGGTCTTGCCATAGACCCTCCCGAATAATAATGGGGGATAATGTATATTTCTAAGTTTATCAATAGAAAATGGTATCAACTATAAGTCGCTCTGCCAGATGCTTTAATGACACTCGCTTTTGCCCAGTGAGCGTTTTTTCTACAGCTTGTCCCAACGCTCTGCTAGGGTTTCTTTTTCGCATTTTTTTGCTAGGTCTACTGCGCTTTGTTTTATGCGCCCCCAAAACGGATACTGGCTCCAGAACTGTATTAATTCATTTGCTTCGCGGGTCTTGTCCAAACGAAGGTAGGCTTCTAGCCAAAGTAATATGCTTTGATGCCATAAGGATCCAAGAGAATTTTCAGTATATTGCTCTAGTCCGTCCTGTCTCGCCTCCCATAGTCTTTCTTGGAGGTCAATGATCCCACGCCAGTTTGACCTTTCTTTGTAGCGCTCTCTAAGCGTGGCTATATCCGGAGGAAACTTTGCCAAAGTGTTTGCCAGGGGAGAAAATTCCAGCGAATCTAATAATTCGATGAGGTTTTGGCGATCATTTAGGTCATCCAAGGCAATCCATGCATTCCACAAAAATTTGTCGGTTGGCTGTCGCCTCAGAGCTACTTCAATTTGAGACAAAAATGAACGGGCAAGGTTCTTCATTGTTTTGCTGTGAATAAAATATTTGCTGTCGAAAGCACCTCCCACCCAACTCAAAAACGGTCTCCCATTTTCCAGAAAATATGGTAGCAATTGGCTATACAGGGTGGCATAATTTGACCATATTGTATGGTCATCTTCATTACTCAACTCAAGACTTAGGTCATTTCCTGCTTTTACACCAAGTTTCTCCCAAGTTTTTGCCTCGGCAATGCGTTTCAACTCCCGCAGGAGGCTCTCTTTGGCTTCAAACTGTGTTGGATTGTTTGAAATGAATCGACGCAAGGTATATGCTGGGATTTGTGCCCTGGATGATTCAAGTTCCCTAACTAGGATTTCTTCAATAGGAAACCCCTGCCCGAAGCTGAGCATGTCGTCGTTGAAAAAAAGTGCCCACTTGATGCCATCCTCTGGCCACCTTTCATAATCCTGTAAAAAGGCTGTGAGTTCCTTTCCGAGGTCAGAACGAATCACTCGCCAATCTATAATGCGACTCTGCTTTAATAGCGCATCTACATTTTTATTGTCGGATTCGCTTCCATTAATAATTACCAATTTGGGGGAGAGTGGGAATCTACCCAGCTTTTGGTATATGTCCTCTATGTCGGTCTTTTCTTTTTCGTTTATCGACATGTTTAGCCACTTGGTCTGAATCTCTGGCCTACCTAATTTATTTGCCAGTTCTGCCGCTCGACGCTGTATATCCTTGAAACGCGGGACTCTGGCTACATCGGCGATGATTGTTTCTGCATCCTCTATTCGATTTGCTTTAATTGTGGATTCAAGGATAAGTTCGAGGTTAGTGCTCCATATATTATCTAAAAACATATTGGCAATTTGAGGAGCAAAAAACCAGCCGAATATTTCGTTGCGGAGGCTACTCCAGTATCCCACCATGGTTTCTGCTATAGCGTTCCAGTTACCTTTTACTCGATCTTCTGTTAGCAACAAGTCAAGTACTTCAGGCGCCGGCCATCGCATGTCCGGGAATGGTGCTATCCTGTCTAGCAAAGCCCTATTTGGGTATTGCTTGACCATAGATGTCATATAGCCATACATGCGCCATACGGAGTCATTGGAGGGATATTCTTCTAGATATGCTTCTACCTTTGGAATATTCTGTCGATATATTTCAACCATCAATGGGCTACAAGCATCGATGGGGATTTGGTATTGGGTACGTGGTAGGGAAACAAGTCTCCAATCTGAGTTTTTGAAGAGAACCTGTAGTTCTTTTGCATATTGCCCCCAGATCATTTCGTCCTGTTCTGAATCCAGTTTTTGATCACCCAATACATCTATATCTACAATATATTTATTGCTAATATCAGCTCGCATCCGCTCTTCTTGGGTCTGCTGGTAGTTGGATTTAATGTCAAGTTTCAGGATATCTCGCGTGCGTTCTTCAGCCAGAGGTCTGAGGGCGTTCAATAGGGCGATACGAACATCAAGGTGATCGGGATGTGTTTTCAAGAAGTCAGTCAACACCTTGATGGGGCTTTTTATACCAGCGTTTTCAATGGCACTGTGTATGTCCTCTGCTGTTGGCATTTCAATCTCAGTGCCTTGAAGCAAAATACGGTATCTGTTATTACCTTCGGGTACAGCAAATCCCCACTGCGAATTTTGAGAAAAGCCAGACTCATTTACAAATCTGGCATACTCTGGTGAAGATGGCTGTAGCTGGCGAAGCCTTATTCCCATAGGTACCAAATCCCCCCTTTGGGTTAGAGCCACTAAGGCATTAAATAGCTGTCCATTAAGCCCACCTGTATACAGCAATAGCCATGCACTATTATCTTGGCTCCCCGTAAATATTATGTTTGTTACCCCGCGATCAGCTCTTTGGACTACTATTTCCTGTGCGATGCAAGGAACCGATAAGGCCAATACGAGTGTCAATATGGATTTTAGATACATGTCGATTGCCCTGTGGTCAACTTGTCAACTATCGCTTTGCTTGGCTCCCCAGCACTCGGTATTTTTTATCCCTAGTTTTTCCGGCTCGAAGGTTATGGGGCAACCTTCCTTGAGTTGACGCTCGTAGTCTTTTAGCACTTTGACACCCACGCCCCCTAGGCACAGGATGGCTATTAGGTTCAGCCATGCCATTAAACCTACGCCTATGTCACCCATTGCCCACATCATGGTGGCGGTGAGCATAGAGCCATAAAACGCCATACAAAGCAGACCCGTGCGAATACCTGTTATGGATAATCTGGAACCATTTTTATTTCGTATCAGGTAAGCCATGTTGGATTCGGCATAATAGGCATATGCCATAACAGTTGTAAAAGCAAAGAAGAATAATGCGATTGCCACGAAGCCACTTCCGAAGCCAGGCACACCAGGCATTATAGTGTCTATTGCGGCCTGGGTATAGTGAGGGCCAATCTCTGCGTCGGGGAGGTTGTGTACTAGATAGGTAACTTGTCCATCTACTACCTTGTCGATTACGTTGTAGCAGTCTGTGAGAAGTATCATAAGTCCAGTGGCTGTGCATACGCCAATGGTGTCGACATATACTGAAAATGCTTGGACTATGCCCTGCTGGGCAGGATGCTTAACCTCTGCGGCGGCGGCGGCAATGGGACTGGAACCTTGTCCGGCTTCGTTGCTAAATATACCTCTCTTTACCCCCCAGGCGATAGCAGAGCCGACTATGCCCCCAAATACTCCGTGAGCTCCAAAGGCTGAAGAAAAGATAAGGCCAAATATTGCCGGCACACGGTCAATGTCCATTACAACCACTGCCAAAGCCATTATCATGTAGGCAATCGCCATGAAGGGGACTACCACCTGCGCCACCCTCCCGATGCGCCTTGCACCGCCAAAAATGACTAAAGCAAGTAATACGGTTGCAACTGTGCCACTTATCCAGGTGGGGATACCGAAACTACTGTCGAAGGCCAAAGCGATGCTATTGGATTGAATTCCAGGCAGTAGTAGGCCACAAGAAATTACTGTAGCGACAGCAAAAATACTGGCGTACCACTTTAACCCCAATCCTCGCTCGATATAGTATGCCGGACCTCCCCGATACTCACCGGTGCGTTTTTCCTTCCATACCTGAGCCAGGGAATCTTCTATAAATGCGGAGCCGGCTCCGAGAAATGCAAGTACCCACATCCAAAACAAGGCTCCGGGTCCGCCCAAGGCTATTGCTGTTGCAACTCCTGCAATGTTGCCAGTGCCTACACGACCACCCAATGCCATAGCAAAACTTTGCAAGCTACTGAGACCCTTTTCCGACTCTTTGCCGTGCCACAATTGAACGACCACGTTCTTGAAGTGGCGTAACTGAAAAAAGCGCGTCCACACCGAAAAAATAATGCCTGCTCCCAAGCAGAGGATGATGAGCGGTGCTCCCCAGACCAAGTCGCTGACCTTATTGATTATCTCGCTGAGTTCCATGAAAGCTCCTGTTTGCTTTCTGTTTTGGTGGCTAGTGTCGTGTCTGCCTACTTACCGTCGCTGTACAGCCTTTCTATTCTAGTTTCCAAAACGTGCTCTTCTGTAAAATCTGAAATTTGCAGGTAGTGTAGAGCCGAATCTACCAGCGCGCTCTGTGGTACTAGCCCAACTGTTTCGACAAACCTGACCCTGGTGCCAAACTTTGTTAATTCCGTCTTGATCGCTTCCAAAACCCTATATAGCGGGGTAGCACTGAAATTGCGGACAGTGACATTGATAAAGGCCAAGTTGCATGTGTGGTCTAGGCCAGGGTACATCCAGACATCAGGCAGACCCTTTGAGCTACCGCTGATGGCACCGGCTACCCATTTTGCGGCTTCCTCGTTGTTTGTCGTCAGATATAGCTTGAGGTTTACCAACGGTAGTCGCGCTGTAACCATAGTAGCACCGCGATCCAGCGGAAACTCCTCCAAGCCATAGTCTGGCTTCCAAGCTGGGTCTGTCATCTTGTTGGCAAAACCTTCGTACTCACCTTCTCTGACCGACTCCAATTCTTTCCTCATGGGGTTCTTAGCGGCATCGCCTGCCAAATATACAGGCAAGCTGTACCTAGTGCCGACTTCGTTTCCAAACTCATTTGCCCACTGAATGGCAATGTTCAGTGATGACTGCCTTATCGAAACAAACGGGAATACATCCACCGCTCCAATACGCGGGTAGGCACCCTCATGTTTTCGCATGTCTATTTTTTTGATGGCAGTTTCATAAATAATAAACCCACCGGTAAAAATGGCTTCTTTGTTTCCCATGAATGAAAAGATCGTGCGGTTACGCGCCTGATCCATTGCCACGTCCATGACCAGCAACCCTGGAACCTCTTCCAGTTGCTTCCTTACACTTTGGATAAATTTTTCGTCACGCCCCTCAGATATGTTTGGAACGACAGAAATATAATTTGGCATCATAATCTCCTAAAATAGTCCGAGGAAAATACCAGCGGCAATGGCAGAGCCGATGACACCTGCCACATTAGGCCCCATGGCGTGCTGGAGCAGGAAGTTGCCTGGGTCTTCTGCCTGGCCTACCATGTGCACCACTCTGGCAGAGTCCGGCACGGCAGATACACCGGCGGCTCCAATGAGGGGATTGACCTTGTTTTTGCTGAAGACGTTCATTATTTTGGCAAATGTAACGCCTGATGCAGTTGCAAACGCAAAGGCCACACAGCCCATAGCAAATATTTTTACAGAATCAGGCTTCAAAAATACTGCCGCACTAGTGGATGCGCCAACACCAAAGCCGATGAAAATGGTACACATGTCAAGCATTGCCGAAGAAGCTGTTTTTGCCAGCCTGGTGGTGACACCGGACTCACGTAAAAGATTGCCTAGGAATAATGGCCCCAATAGGGGTAGACCTCCTGGGGCTACAAAGCATGTAACAATCAACGCCCCAATGGGGAAGGTTACTTTTTCAAACCTGCTGACCTTGCGGCCTGGAGCCATGCGGATCAGTCGCTCTTTTTTAGTCGTGAGCAATTTCATAATGGGTGGCTGAATTACAGGCACCATCGCCATGTAGCTATAGGCGGCAATAGCTATTGGGCCAATCAGGCTAGGCGCAAGGCGACTTGAAACAAAAATGGCCGTTGGGCCGTCCGCCCCCCCTATAATACCAATAGAGGCGGCACTTTGTGGGCTGAACCCAAGTACTAATGCACCTAAAAAGGCGGCATATATGCCAAATTGGGCCGCCGCACCCAATAGTAGCGATTTAGGATTGCTCAATAGCGCAGAAAAATCAGTGAGGGCACCGATGCCCATAAAAATAAGCGGAGGCAAAAATCCGCTCCGCACACCAAAGTAAATGATGCCCAAAACGCTATTGCCGGTGTTGAAGACATACTCATGGCTTACTGGGTCGATCATGTAGACAGAAATGCTATTAAAAATCGAAAGGGGCATGGGCATGTTGCCGACCAGTATGCCAAATGCTATGGGGCACAGCAGTAACGGTTCATAGTCTTTGGCGATAGCCAGATAGAGAAAGATAAAGGCAATCAGCACCATAACGATGTTGCCTAGTCCAATATTTGCAAAGCCACTACCTCCAAGTATTTGATCCAAGTACCCGGTGACTTCACCACGATCGACATCTTTTGAAAAATATCCTGCATTAAACTGGGTCACTCGGCCCAAACTCAAGTGGTCGGATATGGCCTCTACGGTGCAAATACCAGCCAGCTTGCGACCACTGTAGAGGTTACCCTTGGCCCCCCTCTTAAAGGTTGAAACGGTTATATCCTTGCTACCCTTGTCAATATAAAAATAGTTTTCTGAAGCCTCCAGCTTAAATTTAATGTAGTCCATCCCCTCCAAATCTGGAATTTCTAGATGATCTACGGATTCAATGGATAAACCTTCATCAATTGAATCTATGCGGGCAATTGATTCAAAGTCAGCGACATAAGCAGTGACAAAAGTTCCAACTTTTTCGCCACGAACATCCTTCAGAATTCCCTTAGTGGCGTTAGGCCCGTTGAAGTCATTCACTAAATGGTGCCTTGCTCCCTTTGTAAAGCGGATATAAGTTTCGCCTGGCTCGAATTTTACGCCGAAGCCAGGGCGTTCCGCGTGAAGTGGCACCAAAAACAGCGTCGCAAAGATTAACAGTAATAGTTTTTTCACGGCCAGCTCCTTACAGCGTAGTCATTGCAGGCCGTGCAAGCTCGACGAGCAAATCGCCTTCGCCAACGTTGTCGCCTTCCCGTACCAATATCTTGGTTACAGTGCCATTAAACGGGGCGTTGACAGGGCTTTCCATCTTCATGGCCTCCATCACAATCAACACTTGCCCTGCCTGGACTTGCTGGCCTTCCTTGACCCTCACTTGGAAAACTGCACCGGGCATGGGAGCAACGATGTTACCCGGCCCGCCTGCCATTGGGATTGGGCGTTGTGGTGCCTGGGCAGGGGCCGTCTGCGATTGCGTGGCCACAACTGGCGGGGGAAGGGATGCTACTGGCCTGGTGATTATTTCTTGTGCAAATACTTTTTTGCGCCCTAACGAAACCAAGTCAACATCATATTCGACAGAGTTTACCAATACCTTGGCGCGGGATGAAGATAGTTCCTTTACCTCTGCGCGGTACTCCTTGCCGCCGATATTCATCACATGTTCGCTCATTGCAATAATCTCCTAAGTCTATCTGCGAATGGTCAGGCGTTGGTCGCCATGGCTTTGGTAAAGGCGCAAGTCAATTTCGATGGCCGTAGCAATTACGGCAAGGATTTCCGGTGTGGGCGGATCAACGTGCACTTTTGCAATGGCCATAACTGGTTCGCTACTTGCCGAAGCTTCAGCTTTTTGCACAGGTGGAGGGGCATCGTGGTGGCCATGCTCTTCCCACTTAACATGTTTGGCCACCCTGTTAAACACATTTATAAAGGCAATACAGAGTACAAGTCCGAGGAATACGACAGACATGCCAAGGGCGGCTACGATCCAAGCTTCTAGTTGAGTCATGGAGCTACCTCACAGTGGAATATTGGTATGTCGTTTGTCAGGATTATCCAGGCTCTTTTCGGCAAGCATCTCCAATGCCTTGATAATACGGAACCTAGTCGAGGCAGGCTCAATCACGTCATCGATATAGCCTTTCCGAGCGGCTACAAAGGGGGTAGCAAAGAGATTTGCATAACGTTCCTTTAGTTCGTCGGCTTTTGCCTTTACATCGCTGGCGGCATCCAGTTCCTTTTTATAAATAATCTCCACAGCCCCATCGGGACCCATCACGGCTATTTCTGCCGTTGGCCAGGCATAGTTGATGTCTCCGCGCAAATGCTTAGAGCTCATTACACAATATGCACCTCCGTATGCCTTCCGCAGGATCACCGTTACCTTTGGTACTGTAGCTTCCGCAAAGGCAAACAATAGTTTGGCTCCGTTGCGGATAATGCCCCCATATTCTTGCACCGTGCCAGGCATAAACCCCGGTACGTCCTCAAGGGTGACAAGGGGGATGTTGAAGGCATCGCAAAAACGGACAAACCTAGCACCTTTTATTGATGCGTTATTATCTAAAACCCCAGCCATTACCATTGGCTGGTTTGCAACTATGCCCACAGATCGGCCATTGAAGCGGGCAAAGCCAACCACAAGATTAGCCGCATAGGCTTGGTGGACTTCCATAAAGTCCCCGCCATCGACAATCGATTGGATAACATCTTTTACGTTGTAGGGCTTGTTGGTACTATCGGGCAAAACGCTATTGAGTTCTGGAGTAAGCCTATTTGCAGGGTCTTCCGAAGGCACTGAAGGTGGATACTCTTGGTAATTTTGGGGCAGAAATGACATCAGTCTGCGCGTCTCTGCCAGTGCTTCTTCTTCGTTTTGAGCCACAAAGTGAGCCACCCCACTCTTGGAGGCATGGACATCAGCTCCACCTAGTTGTTCTGTAGTCACATCCTCCTTCGTCACTTGCTTAACCACCTTGGGGCCTGTGAGGAACATGTAGCTAGTCCCCCTGGCCATAGTCACAAAATCGGTGATTGCCGGGCTGTATACTGCGCCACCGGCGCATGGCCCAAGTATCAGGCTGATTTGGGGGACAACACCACTGGAGAGAACGTTACGGAGGAAAATATCTGAATAGCCTGCCAACGCATCCACGCCCTCTTGAATCCTAGCTCCGCCTGAATCGTTCAGCCCAATGATTGGCGCGCCAACGTTGACAGCCAAGTCCATTATTTTGCATATTTTCTCAGCATAAGCCTTTGAAAGGCTACCACCGAAAACAGTAAAATCCTGGCTAAAGACAAATACAAGTCGCCCGTTGATTGTTCCGTGACCTGTGATCACACCGTCAGTCAATGGCTGATCATTTTCCATGCCAAAATCTGTGCAACGGTGGGTGACAAAAGTGTCAAACTCCTCAAAGCTACCCTCATCCAGTAGCTTTTCTATGCGCTCGCGAGCAGTAAACTTGCCCTGTTCGTGTTGCTTGGCAATCCGTTTTTCACCGCCGGCCTTGGAAGCTTTTTCTCTTAAGTCAGCCAGATCCAGCAACTTGCGTTCCATGTTCACGATCCCTCCAAAGGCACTTTGAATTGCAACCACACCTACCTTTTACATTTTACCAAAAACAAACTTAAATATGAAATATTAAGAAATAGTAAGAATTTTTAGATATTCAACCATTGCTGTCCAACTATTTTTTGGGGATTACCAATAAAACGCTGATAAGTCAGTGACATTTTAGAGTTTTTTGTCAAAACGATATGGAAAACGCATTTAGTTTTTGCCAATAC
>WRHW01000026.1 GCA_009783055.1 Holophagaceae bacterium | reverse complement strand
GGCAGTGGACGAGATATTACAGACCGAATTTGGTTTACAACAAGGATTAGCAGACACATCAAAAGTAGACATAGAAATAGAAGGTCAAGGCAAAGGAAAAACCAAAGCAAAAGTCCACAAAGTTCAGATATTAGACCCAGCATTGGGTACTGGGACATTCCTGGCCGAAACGATCAGGCAGATTTATGACAAGTTCAAGAATCAGCAGGGTCAGTGGCAGGGATACGTTGAACAGCACCTAATACCTCGGCTAAACGGGTTCGAGATCATGATGGCCCCCTATGCAATGGCACATCTAAAGATTAGCTGGGTACTCGCCGAGACCGGCTATGTCCCCCCCGGTAGCCAGCGGATCAGAGCATACCTAACAAACTCCTTAGAAGAACACCACCCAGACACAGGCACCCTATTTGCCCAATTCCTGGCTGACGAGGCCAAAGAAGCCAACGCAGTCAAACGGGATACTCCTGTAATGGTAGTCATGGGCAACCCTCCCTACAGCGGAATATCGTCAAACACGGGCGACTGGATCACCAAATTGCTTGGGGATTACAAAAAAGAACCAGCCAGCAATTCTCCACTAGAAGAACGCAAGCACTGGCTCAACGATGACTACGTAAAATTCATCCGCCTCGGCCAGTACTTTGTGGATAAAAACCAATCAGGCATTTTGGCCTATATAGCTAACCATGGATTTATTGACAATCCCACATTTAGGGGTATGCGTTGGAGTCTGCTACAGAGCTTCGATAAGATTTACATAATAGACCTGCACGGCAACGCCAAGAAAAAAGAGAAAGCCCCCGATGGAACAAAAGACGAAAACGTGTTTGACATCCAGCAAGGCGTTTCAATAAACATTTTTGTCAAGACAGGCAAAAAGAAAAAGGGTGTGTTAGCAGAAGTCTATCACACAGATATTTTTGGCTTGCGACAGAGCAAATATGGCTATCTGTTGAAAAGCAGTCTTAAATCCCTTCACTTTGCTGAGGTGAAGCCTGCGACCCCTTACTTTTTTTTGGTTCCAAAAGACGATAGCAACAGAGACAAATATGAACAAGGGTTTAGGGTCGATGAGTTGATGGCAGTGAATACGACAGGCATAGTCACAGCGCGAGACACTTTAGTGGTCGACATTGATCGCACAGAGCTACTGGACAGGATTGCAGAGTTTACCAATCTAGGCAAACAGGATGATGAGATCAGGGAAAGGTTCGGCTTAAAAGACTCTAGGGGCTGGAAGCTACCATTGGCAAGGAGACTTGTGGCTCCCCTCGACCATGACAAGCAGATTGTGCTAGTGGACTACAGGCCATTTGATTGTAGGCACATATATTACCATCCCAAAATGGTTGATTGGGGACGGGAAAAGATAATGCGACATTTTCTAGCGGGGCCGAATGTGGGGCTGGTGATCCCCAAAATCAACAAGGAGGATAACTGTTTCTTTATCACGAAGAACATCATCGGACATAAAACTTGTAGTGCCTACGATTCTAATTCTGCTTTCCCTCTATATCTGTACCCAGTCCTAAATGGCCAGTCGAACACTACTCCAACGCCCAACCTTGACACGGATATAGTCAACAGGATAATCGAGGGTTTAGGCATAAAATTCAATGCAGAGGCAGGCGCATTTCAAAAAGGCAACAAGAGCCATTTCACCCCAATCGACCTATTGGACTACATCTACGCCGTTTTACACTCTCCAAACTACCGAGAGAAATACAAAGAGTTTCTAAAAATAGACTTCCCGCGAGTGCCATACCCCACGGATGCCATTGAGTTTCGCCGCTTGGCAAAGCTAGGAGAGGAGCTTCGCTTACTACACCTCATGGAACATCCCGCGCTCAACAAGCTAATCACTAAATACCCAATCAATGGTAGCAACGTTGTAGAAAAACTGCGCTGGGAGCCAAATAAAGATGGTTCCGTTGGCAAAGTCTGGATCAACGACACACAATACTTCGACAAAGTACCACTCATTGCGTGGGAGTTCTACATAGGTGGCTACCAACCCGCACAAAAATGGCTAAAAGACCGTAAAGGCAAAACACTAACCTTTGAGGACATCAACCACTACCAGAGGATAATTACAGCTCTGGAAAAGACTGATGAAATAATGAAACACATCGATGTTTGAGAAATGATTCCACTTCTAATTTTTTGTTGGATAAAATGAGTATGTAGTGAGGTCTATTGGTACAATTTGTAGAATTTCTTTGAAAAAAAGGGGAGTCCATGATGAATCAATTGAGCAAAAATTCGCAAAACATGATAGACAAAGAAAACCTATTTGGGGCACATAACTACAACCCCCTAGACGTGGTTTGCTCAAAAGGCGAGGGAGTATTCCTTACTGATGTAGACGGCAAAAAATATATGGATTTTCTTGCGGCATATAGTGCTGTAAATCAAGGACATAACCATCCATATATAGCGACTGCCATGATCCAACAAATCCAGAAACTAGCATTGACCAGTCGTGCTTTTAGAAATGATGCATTCCCTCCGCTACTTGAAAAATTATGTATGCTAACTGGTTTTGACAAGGCCCTATTGATGAATTCAGGTGCCGAGGCAGTGGAGACAGCCATAAAAGCAATACGCAAATGGGGATATGAAGTAAAAGGAATTGAATACCCGAAGGCAGAGATCGTTGTAGCCGAAGGCAATTTTCACGGTCGAACTACTACTATTGTTGGCTTTAGCACCGATCCAGACAGCAACAGTGGATTTGGACCATATGGCCACGGGTTTGTAGTTGTTCCCTATGGAGACATTCAGGCAGTTGAAAAAGCCATCACTCCCAATACAGCCGCCATTTTTATGGAACCTATTCAAGGCGAGGGCGGGGTTGTTATCCCTCCCAGTGGCTTTTTGAAAGCTTTACGGGAAACCGCTGATAAAAATAACTGTTTATTGATTTTTGATGAAATTCAGTCGGGGCTTGGCCGAACAGGGAAGATGTTCGCTTTTGAGCACGAAGGTATTCGCCCAGATGGAGTAACTATTGGCAAAGCGTTATCGGGAGGGTTTTATCCTGTCAGCGCATTCCTTTCATCAAAAGAAGTGATGGATGTGTTTACTCCAGGAATCCATGGGTCGACTTATGGCGGAAATCCGCTCGCATGCGCAGTGGCATCCGCCGCACTAGACGTAATAGTAAATGAAAAACTAGTTCTCCATTCTGCAGAACTAGGCATACATTTTGAAAAACGCCTTCAAAAAATGAAAACAAAAAAGATAGAAGAGATTCGTTGCAGAGGACTCTGGGCTGGCATCCAGCTAAAACCCTCTGCTGGCAAGGCACGCCAGTATTGCTACCAACTCAAAGAACGAGGA
This sequence comes from Holophagaceae bacterium, assembly GCA_009783055.1. Taxonomy (GTDB): domain Bacteria; phylum Acidobacteriota; class Holophagae; order Holophagales; family Holophagaceae; genus WRHW01. Next base: position 26,009 of record WRHW01000026.1, on the reverse strand, counting down.
ATGCTTTGCAAAGACACACATGAACAAACCATTCGCCTTGCGCCACCACTAATAATCACACAAGAGCAATTGGATTGGGCTATAGACCAAATCGAATCTGTCCTCGGATAGATACCACTCATGTATACAGTTCACACAAGGAGACGCTATGTCTAATACATCCTGTTGGAAACTCACAAAATTCATTGTGGCAATAATGCTTCCCACAGTTGCATTAGTAGCTCAAAGGCCACAAAACACGCTGACAATCGCATCACCAAACGGGTCGATTGTTGTTTCCATCACTGCCAATTCTGACCTTCAATGGTCTGTCAGTATGAACAACTATCCAGTATTGTTGCCATCAAAAATTGGTATGACTTTCAATTTTGACAAAGAGATTGGTAAAAATCCAAGAATCAGGTCTTCGAAAACTACATCGACAAACCAAGTGCTTCGGCCTGTATTAAAAATTAAAAGGGCAGAAATAAAAGATCACTACAATGAAAGACGGATCGATTTTAGCGGTGATTATTCGTTGCTAATAAGGGCCTATGATGACGGAGTCGCATACAGATTTATTACTAGGTTTACTGGGGATGTAGAAGTTACGTCTGAAGATGTTAATTTCCAGTTTGCCAATGACTTCCAGATGTTTTTTCCAGAAGAGGTCAGCTTCATTTCTCACCAAGAACGCCAATACAAAAACATAAAGATAAGTGAGGTCGGAGAAAGATTTTCATCTCTGCCTGCAATCGTTGTAACAGATCGCCCAAAGGTAGCAATTACTGAGGCCGATTTGTTAGATTATCCCGGCATGGATCTCACCGGGGGGAGTCAGTCGAACAGTCTAAAAGGTTTATTTCCTTACTACCCCTCTAAGGTAGAGCTGGTTAGGGATAGAACAGAGAGAGTAATAGAACGCGCCCAATATCTTGCAAAAACAACTGGGACGAGGGAGTTTCCCTGGAGAGTCTTGGTAATTGCCGAACAGGATACAACCTTTTTGAACACCGACATCGTTTACCGCTTGGCCTCTGAAACTCGAATCCCAGACACAAGTTGGATAACTCCCGGTAAAGTCGCTTGGGATTGGTGGAACTTTAATAACATCTATGGGGTTTCTTTTAGGGCAGGTGTCAACACAGAGACATATATGCACTACATAGACTTTGCCGCTGAAAATGGTATTGAATATGTGATTTTGGATGAAGGATGGTACAAACTTGGCGACCTATTGACACAAATGCCAGGAATAGACATGGAAGCCATTGTCGCACATGCACGAAAGAAAAATGTCGGCCTAGTGATGTGGGTAGTATGGAAAACCCTAGACTTGCAATTGACTAAAGCCCTAGATCAGTTTGAAAAATGGGGTGTCAAAGGAATAAAGGTAGACTTCATGCAGAGAGAAGACCAATGGATGGTCAATTACTACGAAAGAGTAGCTGTCGAGGCCGCCAAAAGGCACTTGTTGGTCAATTTTCATGGTGCTTATAAGCCAACTGGCCTATATCGAACATATCCTAATGTCATAACCAGTGAAGGTGTGTTAGGGCTAGAGCAAAGCAAGTGGAGTGACCTGGCTTCACCGGATCATGCCGTAACCTTCCCATTTATGCGAATGATGGCCGGACCTGTGGACTATACACCTGGGGCTATGATGAATGCCACTAAAGCAGATTATAAGCCTATCTGGAACAGGCCAATGAGTCAGGGAACTCGTTGTCAACAACTTGCTATGTATGTAGTTTATGAAAGCCCAATGCAAATGTTGGCTGATTCGCCTTCTAACTATAGAAAAGAGCCTGAATGCCTGTCGTTCTTGTCTGGCGTGCCTACGGTTTGGGACGAAACCCATTTCCTTAGCGCAAATATCGGCGAACACATTTTAGTTGCGAGACGAACCGGAAATGATTGGTATGTTGGAGCCTTAACAAATTGGACTCCTAGAGACCTAGAACTACCATTATCATTTCTAGGAAAGGGTGATTGGGAAGCAGATATTTATAAGGACGGGCCAAATGCTGATCGAGCAGGTGTCGATTATCTACGGGAAAAACTCTCGACGGATCAATCTCAGACAATAAAAATCCACCTTGCACCAGGCGGGGGCTGGGTAGCAAAAATCAGCAGAAAATAAATGTATTTGTTATATTTAGACACTTAATGTGACAGTTTGGTATGAGAATAACTGCTTTTTCGATTCTAGTAAAAAAATCACCGCTTTGGAATATAATGGCATAATAGGATGTGTGTTTTTTGAAACAAGTTTTGGAATTGTGATCTAAGAGACAAGCTCGGTAGCAACTGGAGAGACGCGCATGGCACAGGGAACAACATCGATTTCATTGCCCAAAGTTATTGGTGTTAATGAAGAAAAGTGTACAAACTGCCACAAGTGCATAAGCGTCTGCCCCGTTAAGTTTTGTAATGACGGAAGTGGCGATATAGTACACCTCAATCAGGACATGTGCATAGGTTGTGGAAACTGTATTAGAGCCTGTGAGCACGATTCTCGAGTAGGAATTGATGATCGTGAGATGTTCCTTGCCGACCTGCGCAATGGAACAAAGATGATTGCTATTGTAGCCCCAGCGGTTGTCGTTAGCTTTCCCAACACCTTTTTGAATTTGAATGGGTGGCTTAAGTCGATTGGTGTAAAGGCTGTTTTTGATGTCAGCCTAGGTGCCGAACTTACAGTCCAGTCATACGTGCACCACATTAAGGAAGCAAAACCCCAGACAATTATCGCCCAACCATGCCCAGCAATTGTTACGTTCATTGAGGTATACCATCCCGAATTGCTTCCATATCTTGCACCTGCAGATAGTCCAATGTTACACATTGCAAAAATGATTATGGAATTCTATCCAGAGTACAGTGGATACAAGCTCGCTGTTGTTTCACCATGCCTTGCAAAAAAACGCGAATTCGTAGCCACTGGCATCGGGGATTACAATGTAACCATGGCTGGTCTGAGCAAGTACTTTGATGCAAATGGTATCACACTCGGAAGTTTTCCTCCCATTGACTACGACAATCCTCCGGCAGAACGGGCTTCTCTTTTTTCCACACCAGGTGGTCTGATGCGTACACTGGAGAGGTGGAATCCGGAAGCCACAAAGATTACAAGGAAAATTGAAGGTACAGATATAATCTACCATTACCTTTCAACCCTCAAATCCTCGATAGATGAAGGATTGACCCCAGTCTTAATTGATTGCCTAAACTGTGAGATGGGATGTAATGCTGGTCCTGGCACACTTTGCCATAAAATGCCTTTGGACAAAATTGAATCTTATGTCGAAGCACGGAGCCGTCAGCTATACGCTAGGCACAGAAAAACAGGGCCTTTTAGCAAGATTCGGACGCGAAAGGCTATCCACGCTTTATTGGCGAAATATTGGAAAAATGATCTTTATACGCGGACATATACAGACAGGCGAGCCAACAAAAATGTGCTAATTCCGAATGAAATCCAGATTATGGAAATTTTTAAGTCTATGAACAAATTTCTCAAAGGTGATGAATTTAACTGCATGTCTTGTGGGTACGGAAACTGTCGCGACATGGCAATTGCAATATATAACAACCTAAATCGAAATGAAAACTGCGCCAAGTACCTCGAAAAAGTAGCAGTCGATGCAAGGGAGCAAGCCCGGTATGAATCAGAACACGCCGTTCGCGAGCATGAAACGCTGGTGGAAATTGTCAATGAATCCAATGTTGATAACAGCAAAAATACTGGTGAATTGCGTGAAGTGGTTTCTTTGATTAATACTGATATGTCGATTATCGCTTCGGCTACACGAGTCCTAAAAGATCAAGTCAAAAATTCCAGCTCCATCGCCGAAGACCTACTTCCTATTGTTGATTCCATTCAGGAGATTGCAAACCAAACAAACCTGCTCGCATTAAACGCTAGCATCGAAGCGGCTCAGGCTGGCTCAGCAGGTAAAGGCTTTGCTGTGGTAGCAGAAGAAGTTCGTAAGCTAGCAGACAAGGTTCAGGACGAGGCAGAAAAAATTGAACCCTACATGAACTCACTTCAAAAGGCATTCCATTCTATCGAATCAGAAGTGTCTGACGTTTCTTCAAAATCAGAAGCATTGATGGAAGTCGCAAAAAAGGTCTCTCGAATTGCAGATCACTTATCAGAGATTGCCGAAAGTTTTGCCCAACGTGTTGGGGGCACTAATTTGTAGCCCGTCATAATTAATTATTTGGAGCGGGCGAAGGGGATTGAACCCTCGACATCAAGCTTGGGAAGCTTGCGTTCTACCACTGAACTACGCCCGCCGACCTCACTAGTATTTTACATTGGAAATATTCAGATACTAGCCATGAGTTTTTGAAATTCTGAAAACATTTTCGGCAAATACCCAATACAAAATCTAATGTGCTATTAAAATACTAGTGTTGCCATAGATATTGTATGGGTTGTTTTCGGATTTCCATGAGTTATTCCCCTTTTGACGGAGTTCTGTTAGATGACGTAAGACCCCCAATCCCCGGGGCACTGCTTATGTCGTTGCATTTCCAAATTGCAGAAATACAAGGTATCCCAACTGACTATGAAACAATTGTAAACAGAGCAACGGCATGTAGGGAGCTTTTGGAACATGGGCTATCTCCAGTATTTTTGCGTAAACTAAGTGTGCATGGGCTAGACCTCGGCTACCCGAAAGACACCCATAGCCTGAATTCACTTATATCTCACATGGAATTATATTTGGAGGCAGTTTCTTCTCTCGGATTCATAGAACCGAATGTGGCACTTTGGAATGCAGTTGATGCCGAGCTACAAGGGAAGAGAGGGTTTTGGATTGAACGCTCTCCCCAAGATGGCCACATAGAGGCAAGGCTCTCGGATGTAAAACCTGCTCGCTTGAGGGCATTGGCATGTTTGCCACAGTTAGGGGGAGCAATTTTCAGACTAGCCACGCGCCGAGGTGGAAGTGATTCTGGACTCTTTGGCAGTGGGCAACCATTAGTGGAATGGTTCCTTGAAGGCATGGAAACGCATGGACACGCTTTTCCGGCTGACATCCAACTCGGAGAACCACTGGGTTGGGGAGTTGCTCCTTGGTCAAGTGCTCTCGATTCTCTTTTTGAAAAACCTTTACATCTTGAAGAATATAAGGCATGTTTTCAACGCAGTTTAGTCGATAGCCCTTGGAATCTTATCCGCCATTCAGTCGAACAAATTGTCGCTTGGGTAACTCAGGGGATTAGCCCCGAATCAATTACTGTAGTTCATCCCGCTCCCGAAAGAATACGGGAGCTTTTAGAAGCACTTTTGAAAGCAGAAAAAATTCAACTGGGTTCCTCCAAGACTTTGCATTCACTAATCCAGAGCGAAACATGGAGTCCGATTTGGAGTTTTTTGGACGGACTCGCCCACTTTGATCCATGGAACTTTGCCTCAGGATTATTAAGTTCAAAACAGCATGAGATTGGCATTTGGGCAGAGATACTTTCGACATCTGACCAATCCGGACAAAGAAATTTTGAAACAAGCATCAATTTTCTACCGGAGCGATACAAACCCAAAGTAAATTCTATTTGGTTGTATATAAAAAAAATATTTCAAGAGGAACTCACCCCATCTGAATGGGCAGAAACAATAAACGACCTAATTGAATCGCGGCTACGCTTTTTTGTTGATTCTGAAAATTTCTATTCCCCTATGGGTCTACTGAAGGAGTCATGGAACTTTGATTTTTTACCAAAGGGTTCCTCTGGTAAAAAATGGGACTTCCACCGCATGCTTGCCTCCCTCAGAGTTTTTCTGGAATCTACCAAGAGCGAGGATGTAGCAATTAAAAAAACAGGTGTCCAGTTGATATCGCCTTCCGAGTTGATGGAGCGATGGAATGGCTCTGAAGCAACTTTAGTACTAGATTTATCTGAAGGTGCTTGGCCTACCTCCCCTAAACCAAACCCCGACCTAGATTGGCAGTGTCGAGCCTCAATCAATTCTGCACTATTAAAGGCATCTGTTGGCTACGAAGGGATTTTCCCTCCGGCTTTGCAGAGATTTTGGCTCCCAAGGTCTGAGCACCTAGACCAGATACCCCGCGCTTTTCAAAGAGATGCCTATGCTTTCAACAAAGTCTTGGCAATGACAAAACAACACCTTGTTGCGCTAAGTCCCTCGCAAGATGATTCCGGACGAAAAGTTTCTCAGGGGCCATTTTGGGTTGCAATTGAAGGTGCAGGGGATTGGGAACCAAATAAAAACACATGTTATAGCGACATCCGCTGGGCTTGGGATGGATTCTACCGGAAGGAGTATATTGACAATCGCTCCATATCAGCAAAAGTATTGGGGGCTGAAGCGATGTTTTCATCAAAGGCACCAAATGACGACCATCTCACAAACATCAGGCCAACTCTCCAAAACCAGCAGAAGTATATTAGCCCCACCATGCTTGAGTCTCTGGCAAGCTGTCCATTCAGAACAATAGCAGAGAGAGTATGGAAACTGGGCGCAGACGATGCCTCCAGCCAAATACCAACAACTGTTGGTACGATTGCCCACAAAATTTTACAGTCAATATTGTTGCCATTCCTAAATATCCCCAACTGGCCAAACACCTTCGTGCAACATTTTCAACTGCCCAATTTCAGAAGTGAGAATCTAGAAAATCTAGTGATGGAGCATTGGAATCAATACCAAAATATATTGAAAAAGCTAGAAGCTAAGGTGAGCAGTAATCAACTAAAAATTATCAGACAACAGATCGAGTCCTTGTTGCCAAATATAGCATCGTATATCCAACACGAGCTTGAAGATAATTGCCTAACCCCGTACGAAATGGAATTTCTGAATAATACCCAGAAAGAAGGATGGCAAAAAACCATAATCGGACTTGAATACAAACTTGGGCCTGTGGATTTACTCCTCCAAAATGGAAAAAACATAGCCGTGGCTGGCGTAGTAGATCGGATCGAACTCTGGGAAAACCCTGCAACGGACCTATCTTTCCATCGTATCGTTGACTACAAAACCACTACAAAAAACAGACTGTCCTCGTTTGTTTACGGTGAAAATCCATTTAGCTCCCATTTACAATTGCCACTATACATGTGGATAGCGATGGAATCATTCAACACCCAAGTCACTTCTGTCCTGATACCACTTCGTGACATCACTCCAATGCCATATTCGAATCTAATGAATTACCTTAATAAATATTGTTCTGGTAGCAACAAATGGCAAACTAGGCTTGGAAAAACTTTGGAATGCCTCGATGCACAAATAGATAGCGGTGATTTTCCTCCAACCCCAGGCGAACAATGTCGCTATTGTAAATTCAGCGCACTTTGTATGAGGCCAGTAGATACATCCTTCGAAGATGAGGGAGAGACTGAGAAATAGCATCCAGCATGAAAATATTTTTGTGAGTCAAAATAGATAATGAAGAATCTTTCCTTTGATAACCCAAATATCTTCGACCCCTCTGTAGTGGTCAGTGCTAGTGCTGGGTCTGGAAAAACCTTCACTCTTACAGTATTAGTCTTGCTTGCCTTGGGACGCATGGAGGCAAGACCCTTTGAAATATTTGCGGCAACTTTCAGTGAAGCCGCCGCCGCAGATCTGAGAGAAAGGCTACTCCATCCCTTGGATTTATTAAATTCCTTTGACTTAGAAATATGGGGAAAAATATTATCAGCAGATACAATTGGCTCTGAATTGCCCAATTATTTAACTGGAGAGCTACTTGAGGCATTTAGGCACTTTGGCTCACTGTCTTGGATGGATACACCCTGCTCTGCTCGGTCATTTTGGAGGAGAACCCGCAGGGAAGCAGAATTAATGAATGTTTCCACACTGCACGGCATGGCTCTTAGTCTCTTGGGAACAGGCAATATTGCTCCAGACAGAATATTGGAAGCAAACCATCCAGCACTGCTTCGTCTACTACGTCAGGCCCTGCGTGAAACAACAGAGTTATCTGAAGACGAATTAGATTTTGCTCCTGCAGTTGAACTGGAAAAATGGGCAGAAATGAATTGGGAAAAGATTTCGTTAGGTCATGATGCCCATAGGGATGCTCTTGGGCTTTACGAAGATACTTCAATTCCGGATGTACATTTAGAACTTCAGAATGCCCTCCAGCATTCCCAAAACGCAATGCGCCAATTTGCAGAAAATCCAAATTTAGCCAGTAATCAATCCGCAAGAGCGAAACAATATTTTAAGCCCGGAAAAATATTGCCCCTTCCAAAACCTAAATCGTCAATACTGGAACAAATTAGGTGGGCCGAGCGACAAAGTAATATCTTCGACACTGAGGCCGAATCCCTTCCTGAATACTATACCCAAGGGTTTCGAGAGGCACTCCAGCAGTTGAAAACAGTCGCCATATTATGGGAATTGCGACTCAAACAGGTATTAATAAAGTCCTTGCAACGCTTTGAAACACTAAAGCAGAGCCGACGCATAGCTACTTTTGGCGACATTATTCGTTCTGCTCTTGAGGGGCTAAACAATGGTTCCATAGCTATCCCTCGCCCAAAGCTACTACTAGTAGACGAATATCAGGACACATCTATTGCCCAGGATGCCTTTTTGCATGCACTGCAAGCAGAAAGAATTGTCAGAGTCGGGGATATAAAGCAGGCTATTTACGGCTTCCGGGGGGGGACTTCTGACTTGCTCGTAGGGCACATAGAATCTGCCGGCGACAGTGTTTTTAAGTTGCCATACAACTTCAGGTCTGCGCCTCCGATTGTAGATTTATCCAATATTTTTGTAAACGAAGTATGGCCAGCTATTGACAGTTCTATAGTGCAGACCGATGGACAGCAAATATCAAAGAAGAGTGGGGAGTGCCCTGTAGGGGCTGTCCTAGTAAGTAGCCAATCCTCTGGCACAGACTTGCCAGCATTTTCTGATTGGATCACAGCGCTTTCTCAGGAATCTGGTTGGGAAAATTTATTTGGCAGTGATTCTACGTCAGGGTTGCCTTCCACTAGGGCCTTACTCCTTCGCCAGAGGACAAAGCTATCAGCCCTACTCCTTAGCCTTAAAAAAAATGGTATCCATCCATATGTAATAACTAAAGATGGCTTTTGGGACAGTCCGGGAGTGCGTTTGCTAATGGCAACGCTAGAGGCGTTTGCATACCCAAACCGTGCTTTGCCGTGCTCAGTAATACTAAGACATATAGTCGGACTTTCAGACAACGAACTGAATCAATTTGGAAATAAAAAGGGCATCGGCAATCTGGACATGGAATCAATTCCATGCGAAAAGCGTGTTCACGCCACTTTTCTGCAAACCCACAAGTCTGCCTCCACCCAGCAAATTGTTGCCCATATACTAACCCAAGGCAATCTATTAGCTATCATGTCTGCTCAAGACGCTCATGGCAGTATGGAACCAGAAAGGGCAAGGCGAAATTTGGCTGGCTTTTTGGCAATGATTCAGAAACTCCCACAAAACCCAAGCATCGCCTTTTCGATATTGGATGATTTGAGAAGAGGGCCATTACGGGGTGACCTGCCCTCAGTTAGCCAAGATGCCGACTTAATCATTCAAACAGTTCATGGTAGCAAGGGGCTAGAATATGATGATGTCTTGTTACCCATGCTAAACAATCGTATGGGACACATAAACAAAGGACACATCCTGACCGCCCCAGAAAGCAAATCCTTATTGTTCGCTTGGAAACTCGGAGAAGAAAAAGGGAGCGACTACAAACAAATCGCAAAACTCGTTGAACTACAACAGAAACGCGATGACTTAAATTTGTTTTATGTCGGGTTAACAAGAGCAAAAAAACGCTTGTGTCTGCTCATTCAGGAACCGAGAATGACAAAGACAAAGCCCAAAGATAATAAAGTATTTTCATGGTCAAAACTTGGAATCGAATTGCAGAAAAGCAACGATAAATTGCGACAATTTTCACAGATACCAGATAGCTCCCCTCGGCCAAAATCCACAAAACCAACGCTGAAAAAATTCCAAAGCATTATTCAGCTAGACGAAAATTCGGCAGATTCCATTGTGGATTTTGATGGTTTGAACTTCAAAGAAAGGGGGCGATTACGACAGGAAGGTATAGAAATGCACACCTACCTGCAAAACTTGCTAGTTCGCTGGAATGATGAAAAAGCCTTTGAGTTTATCCTCAACAATCCTCCTCCTGTGCAAAACGCAAGAGAATGCGCCCTTCAGTTTTTGGATTCTTTCAAATCGAAGGGCTGGCAACACCTCCGAAGGCGAACCGAATTTACACTGCCGAGTTCAAACCAAGATGGAATTGAAAGCAGGGCTGACTTAGTTGTTTGGGATCAAAACTGTATACACATCATCGACTTCAAACACGCCCACTGGCTTACAAAGGAGAGTGAAGTGCTATACTTTCACCAACTAAACAGATATGCCAAGGCCCTTTCAAGTGAAGGAACGTCAATCAAAGGATGGTTAGTACTACTAAAGAGCGGTGAATGGAAGGAAGTACAAATCGAAACATGGCCACCACCAAAACCTGGATTTTGACAGTGGCTCAAAAAAAACCTAACACCAACATTTAGTCGCAATAATCAAACCGAGCATTGAAGAAGCGCAACATGGGTGGTTCGTATACAAATTTTAGTCCACGAATCTTGTCTCGGTTTTTATACAGATTAATAATTGAGTCTGCTGTTACATCCATATGGGCGTACGTATAGACCCGGCGAGGAATGGTCAGACGCACCGTCTCGAGTTTTGGCATGTGGTTTTTGCCGGTTTTAGTGTCCCGACCAGCAGAGACAACGCCCCGTTCCATGGAGCGCACGCCAGATTCCATATAGAGATGCGCGGCCAGGCTCTGAGCTGGGAGTTTTTCCTGTGGAATATGTGGAAGAAAATGGCGAGCATCCAAAAATACCCCATGTCCACCGATAGGCTTAACAATTGGTACACCAGCATCAATCAGCTTGTCGCCTAAGTAAGCCACCTGTTCGACACGATGTTGGATGTACTCAAACATGATACTTTCTTTTATGCCGATTGCAAATGCCTCCATGTCGCGCCCAGTCATACCTCCATAGGATGGCATCCCCTCAAATACGACAACCATTTCTCTGGATTTTGTATACAAATCATCATCGTTCATTGCAAGGAAACCACCAATATTCACCAAGCCATCCTTTTTGCCACTCATGGTCGCGCCGTCTGAATAGCTAAACATCTCCAGCACAATTTCCTTGATAGTTTTATTGGCATAGCCCTCTTCGCGCATCTTAATGAAATAGGCATTTTCAACACAACGGGTACAGTCATAGAATATTTTCAGGCCATATTTATCACAAAGTGCCCTTACGGCTCTCATGTTAGCCATCGAAACAGGCTGTCCACCAGCCATATTTACTGTAACCGCCAAGCATACGTATGGAATTTTTTCTGCACCAACCTCATCAATTAGGGCCTGTAGCTTCTTCAAATCCACATTTCCCTTGAATGGAAGGTCGATGTCGGGATCGTGGGCTTCATCAATAATGATGTCGCGAAAGGTAGCTCCATTGGCCTCCTGATGATACCTAGTAGTCGTAAAATACATATTTCCAGGTACATAAGTTCCAGGAGTTATGAGTAGCTTCGATAGAAGATTCTCAGCCCCCCTGCCTTGGTGAGTTGGCGTAACATGTTTAAAGCCGTAATATTCCTTAATTGTGGCTTCTAAATGGAGCCAATTGCGCGAACCTGCGTATGCCTCGTCACCAATCATTAGCCCTGCCCACTGGCGGTCGCTCATGGCGTTCGTGCCACTATCTGTCAATAGGTCTATGTAACAGTCCTCGCTCTTGAGCTGAAATGTGTTATAGCCTGCGGCCTTAATGGCGGCATATCGCTCTTCCTTGTTAAGCACATTCGGCGTTTCAACAACCTTTATCCGGTACGGCTCGGCTGGATAATTTTTCATAAACTGACCTCCTGTAAATAGTTTAATACTTATGAACAACTTTTTTGCCCAATTCCTATTGAAAAAGTCACTTTCTATTGAGCCATGAAATCTTTCCCGACAATCTCAATATCGGAATCCCCTACACTTTATACCAAGTTGCACCCATACGGGAGCAACTTGGTATGACGGCAATGCGAAAGCAGTGCCCGCAAGTTTTTGAAAATACGGGCTTTGCTCGTGTTTTCAAAAAATTCTCTCGGTATCCACTTGCCTGCAAGTGGATGCACGAGGCTTCCACGCTGACTTTTCCTCCATTTTTTCCTTTCAAATCGCTGTTTGTTTGGTTGCTACGTCACGTCCATAAGGCGCTTCGCGTTTAATCCCGATTAAACGCAACCTAGTATTATTGGTTATTGGAAACAAACAATATGTGATGGTGTAGACTAACCTTAATAAATAACGGAGTTCTCATGCCCCCTTCCCTCCTCGAACCTCTAGTACCCCGTAGGGCGACTAGGCAAATTTCTATTGGGGGAGTGCTGGTTGGGGGCGATGCACCGATTAGTGTGCAGTCCATGACCAAGACTGATACACGGGATTTAACAGCTACAGTTAAGCAGATACACGACTACGTAGCCGCCGGATGTGAGATTGTGAGGGTATCTATTCCCACCATGGAGGCCGCTAGGGTTTTTTCTGAAATATGTGCCCAATCCCCAATCCCCGTTGTAGCAGACATACACTTCGACCACAAATTGGCTCTGGAAGCAATAGATGGCGGGGCGGCCTGTCTGAGAATTAATCCAGGCAACATCGGTAGCAAGGACAAGGTTAGAGCCGTTGCCGACAGAGCGGGGACAAAGGGCATCCCTATACGTATTGGTGTTAATGGCGGGAGCCTTGAAAGTGACTTATTGGAAAAATTCGGTGGACACGCCACCCCTACAGCAATGGTAGAAAGTGCTATGCGCCACCTTGACCTTTTGGAGCGGGAGGGGTTTTACGACATCAAAATCAGCATCAAAGCCTCAGACGTTATAAGGACAGTGCAGGCATATCGCTTGTTGGCAAATCAAACGAACTACCCACTTCATCTGGGAATAACAGAAGCTGGCACAGAGTGGGGCGCAACTATCCGTAGTAGTATCGGGCTAGGCATTCTACTTGCGGAAGGCATAGGCGATACAATTCGTATCTCTCTAACCGGGGCAGGAGAAGAGGAATGCAGGATTGGACATGAATTGTTACGTTCTTTGGAATTACGCAGTGGCGGATACCGCCTGATAAGTTGTCCAGGCTGTGGTAGATTACAGATTGATCTTCATAAATTGGCAGATGAAATAGAAGCCATGTTAAAAACTATCAAGGCAGACGGCTACACATTCGCAGTCATGGGTTGCGCCGTGAATGGCCCCGGTGAAGCAAGGGAAGCTGACCTAGGAGTTGCCGGTGGAAACGGAGAGGGGTTGTTATTTCGTAAGGGGCAGTTATTGCGAAAAGTAGAGGAAGATGAAATAGGTACAGCCTTTTTACATGAGGCAAAAAACTTGGTGAACGGAAATGGCCAGTGAAGACAGTCATCAATTGCCAACTATCAGCTATCAGAAGGATAAAAATGAGCCTGACGTTTCGCAAATCATTCCGGGCGAACGCAAATGGAAGGGATATAAGATGGCATTGATGGCGTGGATTTGGGTTCATCCTTGGTATAGTGTATGTGGCTATTTGCTGTTGGAGAGCCTAATGCCAGTGCCCCTCCAGCCAACTGCGTGGGTATTGCGGGGTGCCATCCGCACCTACCAGCTAACCCTCAGTCCTGCCCTTCCATCTATTTGTAAATTCCAGCCGTCATGTAGCCACTACGGTCTAGAAGCCATACAGAAATACGGGACGCTTAAAGGTGGAATGTTGACCTCATGGAGAATACTGAGGTGTAACCCATTCAACAAGGGCGGTGATGATCCACTACACTAATCACTTTGCCAGCCTTTCTTCCCACTCACGTGAGAGTCTTTCATACCCCTTTTCTTTGGCTAAGTCGATCGTTTTTGTAAAGCTAAAGAACTTGCCCCCACAATTTATCCAAGCATTGAAGATTTCCTCTGCATCGTTAGGCTTGTTGTCATTTAGATATGCCTCAATCAGGGGAACGCCAACTCTGTCGCCCATAGTTGCGCTTGAACGTTGTATCTGATGTGACTTCACGTCATCAATGGATGTAAAAGTGTATCTTTCGGCAACAATGTCTGATACTTTGAAATCAGGATTTTCAGACTGGAGGTCGATGATCCTTGTAAACTCCCGTTCCCAGACTGTTTTTAATAATTCGACAACTTTATCCCATTTTTCATCTCTTTTGCACTCGTCGTAATATGTGTTGATTACATTAAATGGTGGCACTGTGCCTGGGGTGCTGAGTGGACTTGGCTTGATTCTTTCTATTATTGGCACTATTGGCCGTTGTGTGCCTTCTATCCACCTCCAAAAGAGCCACTGTGACCAAAGCGAGTATGAGGAAGGTTTGGCCTCTAAGAGGGATTCCAGACGCGTTAGTAGGGGTTTGGAAACCAACTTCATAGATTGGCTCTCTCTGGCATTGTCTCCACGAACCACCATGGATGGAATGTTGATTATCGTGTCTGGGTGGTTGTTCAATATCCTATGAAAACTCCTACAGGCTTCTACATATGGGTCATCATGCTCTGCCTGATCGCCCTTATTTGACTGTCTATTGCCAAAGTTTTCTATCAATGTGATAGCCAGATCCAACTCCAGCCCCGGCTGTGAGCCATGTTCTGACAGATATGTGCGCATATATTCAGTTACATCTTTGATGCCGTTGCGGTACAGAGAAGCCTCAAGTGTGTCTAAATCCGGTAGGCCCCGACCTTGGTCTATGACCCGCAGGTCACCACCTATTAATGCCCAGCGGTCGCCGTCATCTCCTTTCCATCCCAGTGAGTCCACAGCCCTAGCCACTCCCTGTATTCTCAAGACTACAGGTAGGTTATTTGCAATATCGCTAAAACTCTTGTAATAGTCATTCGAAGAATTCGAGTAGTAATAAAAAGATGGAAATCCATTATCTCCAAAAGGACCTCGACTAACCCAGGGTGATTTATCAATTAGTTCACCCTGTTCCCATATTTTTGCAATATCCTCCATACCTGCTGACACGGCGACATCGGCGGCTATCTTGGCATTATTAGCCTTATATCTCTCACTCTTGCCATTGACGATTATCGACTTAGAATATCGGTCTTCCTTGCCCTCAATTCGGATCAACTCATCATAGATATTATTTGCTTCATCGACCCTACCCAGCTTCAATAGTGCTTCTAAATGTGGAGCATAGGCAGATTTTGCGGGATAGTCTTTGATGTGATTTGTGTCTGCGCCAAAAGCATTCGTAGTACCTCCTGGAATCCATTCCACCTTTATTACGCCTGCGGAGTAGCCTGAAAATGTTCTGCCATTCCTAGCGATTTTATCTATCTTTTCCCACTCACTTTTCTTTCTGAACTCGTCAACTAGCCACATTGATACTTCCGGTGCTGGCACACTGCGTTGTATGTTGTAATAGGGAAAGCGCACAGGCTCTATGGAATCAATAAAAGTTTCCCACCTGTAATCTGACATGCTACGAGCCATCCATGCCCAGATATTCCACAGTACCCCATTGAGGGGATTAGCTCTGACAGCCTCTTCAATTTTTGATACATGCTTTTTGAAGACATCCCTCATCAATTTGCTGTGTCGCTCAGGTTGTTCCTGATTAATTCTGAAAAACTGTATTTCTATACCCAACCATGATCCAGTGAATACCTTGTCGGTTTCGTTTGCAAATACCGCCCAAGTACGTAAGTCGCTTTCAGTGTCCAAGTCTTCTGTCACTCCAGATGGCATTACATGGAGGGCACGACGACGTGCCTCGTTTAGCAGGTCGGCCTTGGCATCAAGGTGGTCTGGGTTTGTTTGCAAAAAATCCCTCGTTTGCCGAATAGGTGTTTTAATACCACGCTGATCCAGCAACTGATCCAATTCTTTCGCTTGCGGTGTTTCTACTCCTGATACAATCAAGCTGTTTTTCATATCTAGCACAGCCCACCTTGCATTATTACTGAGTCCGTACTTCTGCCGGAACCATGTTTCAAATGTGCCAATTGTTCTTTCGGTGATCCCAAAATAAGAATCATTGACTATGGCCTGACGATTTAGCAAAACAAAACCATGTCCATAAATTTCCTCTGAGTCGACAACATTCCTCCACACGCCCATTTCTGCTGTGCTTTTCTCCCCCAGTAGTACTATCTTGTTGCCCTTGTGCCGAGCCAGATTGTATTCATAGTCCGATTGGGCTACCATAGGCAGGCCCAGGGTGCAAGTAATCAGTGCGGGTATAAACAGTTTTGAGGACATAGTTTTATCCATGCGTTACGTTCTAGAATAGGCTTGCATTTTTCTAGTTAGTAGTAACTACCAACCAGTAACTACTAATTGGAGTCTGGATCATACATTGAAACAACTATGATCATACTAACGCCTCCGCCCAGCATGGTGGAGCCGATAATATTTTTGTCCTTAAACCCCAGATTAATTGCCGCATTACTAATACTACTCGAAAGAAAGCTGGCACCAAAATTTCCCTCCATAATACAATCCTGGCTTATTTTGCAGTTGGATAACGACCAGTTCAATCTCATCCCGGGTGCACTTGGCAAACCAAATCCAGGGTTCAATTCGGAGAAACCACTTGCCCTAGGCGAAGATTCTGAGAGGCGGTGTGTAACGACACCTCCATGAGCAAATTGCTTATAGCCCAATGTTTTTGAAAGTGTTGAAACCACTCCTGACAGGCGTTCTGGCACAGGTTCTCCAGAACCTTTGGCAGTTGCGTTAGAGGCCCAAATCACGTCTATCCACAGTTCAACAGAAATTGAAGGTGGTTGTGATTCGTCTAGTACCTCTATGGCGGCTTCGATAGCTTTCAGGTTTGTCTCCAGGTCTCTCACTGTTAGTGTTTTAGTCAAGTTATCGGCTGTGACTGTGCCGTATTGGCTTACAAGCCCATTAACAATGTTTTTTATGTTCTCAGGAATGGCATAATTTATCTTGAAAAGCTTGCTTGTTAGCAATACTTCAATGTTATGCCCGTGCGCTGGGGGTTTTACCGCATCTTCTTTTTTTGGTGCAGTTTGTCCAATCAATATTGGGCAGGCAGTCAAGAGCGCAAGTGTGAGTTTAGCTAGATTGTTCATTTGTATCTCCTAATGGTTCTGTGGTTGTTTGGATTATTTGGCTTGTTGGTGGTACCAAAATAATTTTGTAGTTTGGGTCTTCGGTTTGAATTTCAATTCGGGTTATTGTTGGGTCGGGCCAAAAACTTTGAGGCTGATCTTTAGCGGCGCGATAGATGCTTGTGTTGCGGGTTGATGGTTTAATGGGCACCTTTTCAAAAACTGTCTTTGTTTCCTGTTCTTTCTTGACATCAGAATCGTGCTCCTTTGTGGCTACCGTATTATTGGTCTGGGTCTGACTGTTTGCGATTGGGGGTTTTTGCCCTATTTTTTCTTTCGCGTTGCTATAGAGCAGGATGCAGATTGGTATCGAGGCCACAGCAACAAGTAAGGGAATAAAACGCTGTATCTGGGATTTTCTAGTAGTTTTTTCTGATCTTATTTTTGCCATCACACTATTGCGGGTAACAACTTGATCCTCCGTAGAAAAGGGAAGCTCGATGGGTGCTTGTAACAAAGACATTGCCTCACTATAGGCATGGGCTTCGAGCCTACATTCTGGGCAAATTTCCAGATGTTCTTGTATTGAAATCATTTCCTGTTCTGAGAGGTCGCCACCTGCCCAGAGTGCCAATTTTTCTGTTACATGAAGAGTGCTCATGGTCGGCCTCCTTTAGGCCTATGTAAAATACTCTGGCAAAATTTCTTTATTTTATTTCTTGCAGTTGCAATTTGAGAACGCACAGTTCCGGACTTAATCCCCAGCATTTTTGCAGTTTCTTCTGTTGACAGCCCTTCCATGTCCCTTAACACAATTGCCTGTCTTTCAGATGCTGAAAGTGTAGCAAGTGCCCTCTGGACAATTCCCTTGCGCTGTCTTTGTAGCACTGCCTCTTCAGCATTTTCGTTGTCAGTGGCTGGCATAGACTCCAGAATCTGTGGGTCTGTTGCTCCATAGTCTCTCTTTTTGAGGTAATCACGACATATATTAGCTGTGATGGTCATAACCCAAGCAACAAAGGACTCGCCAATGCGATATGAATGCAGGGACTTATAAGCTCTCAAGAATCCTTCCTGACATGCGTCCATGGCTTGCTCTTTATTTCCCAAAATCTTCCAGGCCAATCCCAGTACTCTCCCTTCTGTTTCGGCCATGAGTTCGTTATATGCTTCGATTTCGCCATCAAGCACACGTATAACCATTGCATCCAGACGACTTGTCGAACTTGAAAATTGGAGAGTGCCATTTTGCATCAGCATTCCCTCCATGCTTTCGACCGCGCTGGACATTTATTTTTTCCCTCCATACATATCTATACTGTTTGACAGGGAAAAGTGCTGATAGATTTTTGAAAAAAATAAAATTTACCTGCCAGATGAAGACCATTACTAGTTGGTAGTTAGGATTGCGCCTTCGGCGGGAGACTTTTTCTAGTAACTATTTCACCCTATTCTTTTGAGCTTTTTCAAAAACTCTCATGGCATTTTCGCCCCATATTTTTTTAATAGCTTTGTCGGAATAACCACGCCGTACTAGTTCGATAGTGATATTTGACAACTCAGTCACATCTCGGCAGTCCACCAGACCACCTCCACCATCAAAGTCAGTTCCAATACCTACGTGATCAATTCCAATAAGTTTGACTATATGGTCAATGTGGTCAACTGCGTCCTTAACGGTAGCTTTGGGGCCACCGAACCTTGTCCTGAGTGCCCTAGATTCTCTCAGGAGTTCATCCCCACCTGGTTTTTCCCTCAAAACCTCCCACCCACCAAATTCGGCGATGCGAGCATCTAGGTCTTCCTGAAGTTTTCTTTGTTCAGGGCTAATTTCTCTTTCTTTGATGTAATCAGAAAGGATACAGAGCTGAATGACCCCACCATTTTTCTTTAGAGCGAGTAGTTCATCATCCGATAGGTTTCTGGGATGGTTGCATATCGCCCTTGCACTGCTATGGCTTGCCATGATGGGAGATTTGCTTAAAGCCAAAGTATCAAAAAAACTTTTTGTGGAAGCATGGCTGAGATCAATCACTATACCAAGTTCGTTCATCCGCTTTATTGCCTTTTGGCCGAACTCGGAAACACCATTGTCCTTACCTTCCCTCATGGCGTTATCAGTCGCTGAGTCACAGATGTCATTGTTTCTGCCATGAACCAGTCCCATCATCCTGGCTCCCTTGGCATAGTATTCGTCTATGTTATTGATATTCACGCCAATGGAATAAGCATTTTCCATACTGACTAAAATTGCCCGTTTGCCAGTTTTGGCAATACGCTTAAAGTCGGCAACAGTATATACCTGCTCAACCTGGTCGGCATATTTTGTAAACATTCCTTCCAAGTTTCCAAATGTGGTCATCACACGCTCTTTTGCTGTGGCGTACCCTTCCGCTGTCCTTGCCCCCTGCCCAATATAAACAGCGAAGCAACTTGCAGACAAGCCACCCTCTTTCATCCTAGGCAGGTCATAGCAACCCTGCCCTTTTTCATGGCGCACCCCAATGTCATACCTACCCAAAGACATTGGCGTATCGCAATGAGTATCAAGGGTAAAAATGGAGTTGTGTAGCTTCAACGCCCTCTCGGTTATAGCGTCTGGCTGATCGGCTACCATGCCGGACAGCACCACTGCGGATGATAATAGCGTATTAATCACTATCATAAGAATATACCTTTCAATTGTTGTTTAAGGAAACCCAATCCAGTAGATAACCCAACTCTTATTTTACGTTCAAATTCAATAACTGAGCAGATGGAAACGGAGAGAAACATTATTATTTTGTCAGATTGGTCATCTTTCGTAGCCTTGGCTTAAACACAGAGATGAACATAGCAAATATCAACAATATAAGCTGAAGTACTCCAAACCAAAAATTTAAGTACATGCTAGAGTTGTACTTGACAATTTCTAAGGCTGTATCTCCGAACTTATGGGAAATATTTAGCATAGTTGTTTCCCAGGGGCCTAGAAGAAATGTGCCCGAAAGTATGCAAAAAATGGTGATGATCCATTTAATCAATACCCATCTGTGGCGAAAAAATCCCCAGTTCGTCAGTGCTGAATATAATAATCCTGTCAACAGACAACCAAAGGCTCCCAAAATTACCACTACTCCCATATCAATCAAATGCGCCGCCCTGTCAATGCCGTACAGCTCATTGCCACTTTCAACACCTTTGAAGCGCAAAAAGTGCAAAATCAGTAGCGAAATAGCTCCTCCGACCCATCCTGTGACTGCCAGCAAATGCAAACACTTGAGCCACTTAGTCATGCTGATGCTCAATCGCATAGGTACTCCCGATTAATCAGAATATTTTATAGCATTTCCAGTGACTGCGAAGTAGTAAATAAAGGCTACACCAACAAACTTGTGCAACTGGTATATTGGATAAAGCGACTTGGGAGCAACATGGATTGGTACGAAAGGGACTTTGACCATCCGGATTATTTTGAGATATATGCCAATAAAGAAAAAGAGGCCGCAGAGGAAGGCTCTGCACTGGCAACATATTTGAATTTGCCACCAAACAGCTTGGTTTTGGATCTGCCATGCGGGTGGGGTCGTCTGCATCCATACTGGGCTATGAAAGGATGGAAAACTGTTGGTGGCGATTTAAGTTCGCTAAATCTGGACATCCACGCCTCAAAGCATCCAAACGAGCTGGTAAGGCTTGACTTTCGCCATTTACCTTTCAAAAGTTCGGTGGCAGATGGGGTTATGTGCGCCTTCACGAGTTGGGGATATTTCCATGAGGAGGAGGACAACTTGAGACAACTTTGCGAATTTGCGAGGGTGCTCAAACCTGGAGGTATTTTATTGCTCGACCTTGCCGGAAGGCATTATTTGGAAAATGCAATAGTGCTGATGGAAGGCTACTGGTACCACGTCGATGACGGAGACTACATGGAGCGCGTCCGCTGGACGAGGAGCAAAAAACGTATTATTACTGATAGAATCAAGAATGGGCATCATTTTAGGCATAATATCTGGATACCTACCGAAAATGAAATCAAAATCGCTTTGGAAAAATCTGGTTTCCATATAGACAAATGCTGGGGTGGACTTGGCGGCGAAAAACTAATGTCATCTTCAGAAAGATGGATTTATAGGGCAATCTGCGAAAAAACAACTAAACCTACTCCTCTTTCTAATGTAGACTCAATTGTATCTTTTGTGTACGCTTGCCTCATTTTAGCAACACACTTTTTGTAACCCTTTTTTGGAGACATACAGATGTCGAAACAGACATTCACGGCCTTAACTCTGCTCTTGGCTCTTGGGATTATTCCGCTCGAAGCACAGACTCCTCCAACCCCTCCACCAACTTCTCCAGCCGGTGCTCCAACTCCTCCGGGACTAAAGGAATTTGCTGAAATTATCAAGGAAGCAAAAGAAACAACTGGTTTTTTTCCAATTTTCCAGCATGAGGACAAGGTTTGGATTGAAATAAGTGAGTCCCAGCTCGGCGAACCTTTTTTGTTTACAACCAACCTAGCGAAGGGAATTGGCGAAGCTGGCATTTATGCTGGAATGATGGGCGGTGGCCAATTAGTTGCATTCCGAAGGGCTGGCAACACCATGCGCCTGATGGCACTCAATCCTACGTACCAACCCGGCGACGACAAGGCCACCAAGATTGCCATCGAGCAAAGTTTTTCGGAAAGCATACTCAATACAGCCCCAGTGCTTTGCAAACCACACCCTGAACGCAAAAGCGTTTTAGTTGATGCTTCTGCTCTGTTGTTCAAGGATTTTCCAAGAATCGGCATGAGCTTGGAGCAGATGTATCGCCAATCATATAGTTTTGACAGGGCTAATACTACCTTTGGCAAAATCAGGGTTACAGAAAGGCAAACATCCTTTAACTTAGATTGCCATTTTTCGTCGCCCCGGCTAAATGTTGCCACTCCGACCACACCTCCTAACATGAGGCCGTCAGTTCCGGATACCATACCCGATCCTCAGAGCATGTTTATTGGATTGATCTATAACTTTATGAAGTTGCCTGACACACCAATGACCCCTCGTTTGGCAGATGACCGAATTGGCTTCTTTGTATCGTCTCAATGGGATTTTTCAAAAGACCGTGAAATAGACATTCGCAATCGCTTTATCAATAGGTGGAGGTTGGAGAAAAAAGATCCATCTCTTGCCATTAGCGAGCCAAAGGAGCCTATTGTCTATTGGATAGACAAGGCCGTACCTGAAAAATATAGAAGCACCATAGCGGAAGCGATTTTGGAATGGAACAAGGCCTTTGAAAAAGCTGGCTTCAAAAATGCCATCCAAGTAAAAAATCAACCAGATGATGCCGATTGGGACACTCTGGATGCCCGTCATGCTTCAATCCAATGGCTTGTTGGCACTGATGTGGCTTTTGCGATTGGCCCCAGTGTGGTTGACCCCCGTACTGGAGAAATACTTGATGCTGACATCGGTCTTGGCGAAGGCATGATGCGTTATTCTGCTTTCCAAGTTCGTGAAGAGGTGTTGAAGGCCACAGGTTCTCATATGCAGACTGGACGATATGGCACAATGAGTATGTCTGAGTTACAGGAAGTACCATTCGCTCTTGACCTTCTGGAGGCACGAGGTGAGATAGACCCCATGTCACCGGAAGGCGAGGCGTTCCTGCTAGAGTGGATGAGGTGGCTCGTAACTCACGAAGTTGGACACACACTTGGGCTTAGGCATAACTTTAAGGCTTCTACCGCATACACAGACGCTCAAATCAATGATCCTGAATTTACAAAGAAAAATGGCATGGCCGCTTCCATCATGGAATATACGCCCATGAACCTTACTCTCGAAGGCGAAAAGCGCGGTCAGCTAATTTCAAACGCCATCGGCCCTTGGGACTATTGGGTAATCGAATATGGCTATAAGCCCTTCAGCGCGTCAAGCGAGGCTGATGAATTGGCTCGTATAGCAGGCCGTAGCGATGATCCCTTGCTGATATATGGCACTGACGAAGATAATATGTTTGGCCTTGACCCTGAAGTAAACACCTATGACCTGGGTTCTAATCCATTAGCATTTGCCAAAAAACGGATTCAACTTTCTGCCGAATTAGTGCAAAAGCTACAAAAGCGCACCTTTAAGGCTGGAGAGCCATACCATATACTTCGAAGGCAGACTTCGAGAGCCATAAATCAGGTGTACACCCCTGCTCTCATGGCCACTAAATACATCGGCGGCATTTCTTACAACAGAGATCACGCCGGCACAAATAGGCTCAACTATGTGCCTATTCCTGCCGACCGACAAAGAGAAGCCCTTCAACTACTGGAAAAGCAAATTTTCAGTATGGATGCCTTTACTTTTAAGCCAGAATTCCTGTCCCGCTTTACCTATGACCGCACAGACATAGGGGATGCTTTTGGTAGTTCAATTAACTACAGCCCAAACCAACATATACTCTCTCTGCAAAAAGCTGTACTTAGCTCTATACTGGCTCCATCTGTAGCACAACGTATTTTGGATGCTTCAGAAAAACAGACCGATTCGAAGCAGGTTTTTAAGCTCTCGGAGCTATATGACACCCTGCAGTCTGCTATTTGGGCAGAGCTTAGGGGAATAAAGGAACCCACTAGCACCAGACGCGCACTCCAAAGAGAGCATTTGCGAGGAATGATTAACATACTCCTAAGGGCAACTCCATTTACTCCAGACGACGCCAGAAGCCTAGTGCGCGAAAAATTGCGCCAGCTCCAGACTCAGTTGCGAAATACAGTTGCGACTCGTCAACTCTCAAGAGAGACAAAGGCTCACTTCAATGAATGTATTGCCTTGCTGGACGACAGCTTCAAGGCCAGTTTGCAGAGGACTACTTTCTAGATCATTCCTACTAATAATCTTTTGTCACCAGAGCAGTTTAGCCACAAGCATTTGTTAAACTGCTCTTGTCGTTATCTGGCAACAATTTCTTGACTACAAGCGCGTAAAGCCCAAAACCAAGCCCAAAAACTGCGAGGCTGGGTTTTATTCCAACAAGGTCGACTCCTATTCCACCAAAAAGTGGCCCAACCATCATCCCCACCGCATACGCAAGATTTAGCATTCCAAAAGCAGACGAGTAGCCCCCTCCCCCAACCCCCATGCTGTCTACCAATGATGTAACAGCAGGACTAACAGGGCTTGTGATTAGGGTAGCAACAAGCCCAAGGCCAATCATTACTGTAAATGTAGCAAGTTGACTGTGCACGAAAGCAGGGGCAGGTATCAGGAAGGTTGTAAGTAGTAGCCCAGTAATAATCATCTTTTTTCGACTGAATTTATCTGCCATTGCACCTGCAAGCGGGGAGGTTAGTGTGTGGGCTAATGCCGCAAAGGCAAAGCTCAGCCCAATAATACTCTGTGACCAGCCGCGAGAGTCAAAGTCGATAGGCAATATTGACTCAAGTGTCGCCCAAAGCCCCGACCCCAATGCCATCACGCCGATATATAAGCAAATATCCCTGTTTTGTAGCAATCGCTTAATTGGGATTATTTCCACGTTTTCTTTTTGTTTATCCTGCAATAACCAGGCTCTGAGTATGGCATCAATCACCGCAAGCCCTGCCGCAACTATGAAAGGAGCCCTCACTCCCCAATTTTCAGAAACATATCCAGCAAAGGGTGGCCCTAAGAGCACACCCAAATTGGCAAACGCAAAACATGTACTCATTGCCTTTCCGCGATGTTTTGCTGGCCAATGATCTGCGACAAGAGCCATGCCACTTGTCCATGTAGCTGTGGCCGACAGCCCTTGGAGTACCCTTGCAATTATCAATAATGAAAACGAATTGGCGAATGCAAATAATAGCGTTGTTCCCCAAAGCCCCACTAAACCCCAGAGCATCATCTTTCTGCGACCAACAATATCACCCAATTTTCCGATAGGGATTGTGCCAAGTAGCAAGCTGGCGGCGTAGCTACCGAATAATATCCCCAAATCGGTTTGGCTCAACTGGTAGGTGCGCTGGTAGTAGGGCAATAGTGGTACTAATATGTAGTACAGTATCGTATCTGTAAAAAATGCCGCGGATACAACAACAAGTGCTGATATTTGCGGTGACGGACGATATTTCATACCAATTCTCAGTTTTCAGTTATCAGATACAAAGTCTCGCATGGTGTAGTTTTACATAGGTCATTCCTGGAATTAGCAATAGGTAGCGGTATCATATATTTTTTATTGTTCTTTTTTTTTCTTTTTTAGATCAAAGCCCCCGGTTATTATGTCGGGGGCTTGTGTAATTAACGTCGCGGCGACCTACTTTCCCACCCGTGAGCGGGCAGTATCATCGGCCCTCTGAGGCTTAACTGCCGTGTTCGGGATGGGAACGGGTGTGGCCCTCAGGGTAAGACCGCGACGAAGTCGTGTTTGCAGAGAGGAGGATGGAAGGGGTTGTTATTGCAGGCGTTGCAGTATTTTTTTGTTTTTAGTTTTATATTTTTTCTTTGTTTCAAAGCCCTGACGGGTTTTGAAAGGGTTTTTTGATGCAATTAATTGATATAAGGTCAAGTCGATGGACCGATTAGTACCGCTTAGCTGAACGCATTACTACGCTTGCACATGCGGCCTATCAACGTCGTGGTCTACGACGGGTCTCATGGGGAAATCTCATCTTGGGGCGTGTTTCGCGCTTAGATGCTTTCAGCGCTTATCACTAATCGACATAGCTACCCAGCATTGCAGTTGGAACCACAACTGGAACACCAGAGGTCAATCCATCCCGGTCCTCTCGTACTAAGGACAGCCCCCCTCAAATTTCCTACGCCCACACTAGATAGGGACCGAACTGTCTCGCGACGTTCTGAACCCAACTCACGTACCGCTATTGATCGGCGAACAGCCGAACCCTTGGGACCTGCTCCAGCCCCAGGATGCGATGAGTCGA
>WRHW01000025.1 GCA_009783055.1 Holophagaceae bacterium | reverse complement strand
TAGGTTGCGTTTAATCGGGATTAAACGCGAAACGCAAAAGTTTTTGCAAACACGAGCAAAGCCCGTATTTTCAAAAACTTGCGGGCACTGCTTTCGCATTGCCGTCATACCAAGTTGCTCCCGTTTGGGTGCAACTTGGTATTAGAAGGAAACAAAATACGCCCCGTTGCTGGCTCCTCTCGTGCTGGTCAGCCCAGGCGAACTACGAAGGGCAAAATGGGATGATATTGAATTTGACAATGCAGGGTGGGTACTCCAATACATCAATCCCAAGAAATTCGGCTAAAAAAGTAAAACTGCCACATATCTACCTTGGCATCCCTTTCGCCTTGATAAGGGGCTGGTGTCAACATGATGACCCTTTTGAGTAAATTTGTACCATATATCTCTCGCCTGAGCCGGCGGGTCGACTTAGCTGTGCCTGTATTTGTTCTACTGGCAATAGTGGTTTTGATTCTTCCGCTACCTGCTTTCGCGATAGATGGGCTAATTGTTGCAAATATTACCATTTCGATGTTGATCTTGCTACTCGGCATGTATGTAAGCAAGCCACAGGAATTTAGCGCATATCCCTCGATATTACTGATAATTACCCTTTTTAGGCTTTCGGTCAACGTAGCCACAACTAGGAGGATTCTTCTCTTTGGTGGTGAGCAGGGGGTTGATGCGGCTGGCCACATGGTCAGGGCCTTTGGCCAATTCGTCGTTGGTGGTAGTTACGTCATCGGCTTGGTGGTCTTCCTTATTTTATTGGCTATTCAATTTTTGGTAATTAACCATGGTGCTGGGCGTATTGCGGAAGTAACTGCACGTTTTACTTTAGACGCTATGCCTGGAAAACAGATGGCGATAGACGCTGATCTAAATGCCGGACACATTGATGAACAGGAAGCCCGCAAGCGCAGGCTGGAACTACAGGAAGAAGTCAACTTTTATGGTGCCATGGACGGTGCTGTAAAATTTACGCAAAGGGATGCTGTAGCTTCGTTTTTAATTTTGCTGGTAAACATCGTTGCAGGAATCCTTATTGGCATTTTGCGGTACGACTTGCCAGTTGTCGGAGCTATGGAAATATTTACCCTACTGACCGTAGGTGATGGCCTTGTGACTGCAATCCCCAGCCTCTTAATCAGTATTGGTGGCGCGATACTAACCACTAGGAGCAGTAGCAAGTCAGACAATATGGGAACAGAGGTAGTCAGCCAATTCTCAAAGGATGGTCGCCCCCTATATGTTGCCGCTGGTGCCCTTGCCTTTTTTGGAATGATCCCAGGAATGCCACTTTTACCTTTTTGGTTTATGGGTGGGGCTACCGGAGGAATGGCCTATGCCATGTCCAAGATGGCCAAAAAGAAAGCTAAAGAAGACAGCATTGCCGAAGCAAAAGAAAAGCTAAAGCCAGATGGCCCAGAGAGAGTAGAAGCCCTGCTAAAAATTGACCCGCTTGGCCTTGAGGTTGGCTACGGCCTGATTCCATTGCTGGATGTTGCCCAAGGAGGCACAGTACTAGAGCGCATAAAGGGGGTACGTCGCCAGATCGCCCAAGAGGCTGGAGTAATTGTTCCTCCCATACGCATTAGAGATAACCTCCAACTTGCGGCGAATACATATAGGCTATTAATGCGCGGAGAGGAAGTGGGTAGAGGCGAGCTAGAGCCAGGTCAGTACTTGGCCATGAATCCAGGAACAGCTACGGAGCCGCTTCATGGGAAGGCTACCAAGGAGCCCGCCTTTGGATTACCGGCCTTCTGGATATCCGAAGCCCAAAAGGACAGGGCGCAACTATCTGGCTATACGGTAGTGGATGGGCCTACGGTGATGACTACCCATATCTCAGAGCTTCTGAAACAAAGAGCACCTGAGTTGTTGGGGAGGCAGGAAACCCAAGGGTTACTGGAAAACCTCAAAGAAACATCGCCAAAATTTGTGGATGAGCTGGTTCCGGGGCTAGTGCCGGTCGCCGTTCTTCAGAAGGTGCTCCAAAACTTACTAAAAGAACGAGTATCCATACGAGATTTAGTCAAGATACTAGAGGCACTGGCAGATGCTGTTACTGTAACTCGCGATCCAGTGATGCTTACAGAGTTTGTGAGGCAACACCTTGGGAGGGCAATCATTAGCCAGCATCTTTCTGAAATCAATGAACTTGGGGTGCTAGTTTTGGAACCTACTCTGGAACAACTTATACAGCAGGCGATTGAAACATCAGACAGAGGTAGCTTTTTAGCAATGGACCCCACTAGGATTCAAGAGATGTTAGTCCGAATAACAGGTAGCATCAATGAACTGCTTCCTGGTGCTCAGCCTATAGTTCTTACCAACCCAGTTGTAAGACCCCATCTATTCCGTCTCTTGGAAAGAGCAATGCCCCATCTGGCTGTACTCAGCCACTCTGAAGTACCACTTGATGTACGAGTAGTAAGCCTTGGAACGATCACATGATTTCTGATTTATGGAGTGACCAATGCGTGTAAAGACATTCGAAGCGGCCTCCATGCAGGAAGCATTGGCGATGATTAAGGAAGAAATGGGCGAGGAAGCCTCCATCCTATCCAATAGAACTAGACATCGTACACGATCAGACGGAACAAAAGAATCTTATATAGAAGTAACTGCTGGCTGTGATGAAGCTGATCTGCCTGAACCAGCACTACCTGTGATCACAGAAGGCACTTATAGTCTTCGCCCACCCATCCCACCAGCTACCGCAAAACCAACAAAACCGATTAAAAAAGCTGTTCCACAGCCCCCCGCTTGGCAAGTCACCAAAGCCACTCAAAAACAGGTTGTCCCGGAACCACTGGAACCACCAGTGGACTTACAGCCAATCCGCCGCGAGCTTGTAGAAATAAGGGGAGCGGTTGAAGCCCTAAAAGAGCAGGAAGCGCGAAATAGTTCTATTTATTCCCAACTGGATCAACTCAAGTCTATGCTTAACAGAATAAGGCATGGAATGGCTGGAGCACCACACCAGTTGCCGCCAGCACTGATGAGTCTATATGGCGACCTAGCGGCCAATGATGTCGACCCCACTACAGCAATCAGGCTATGCGAATATACACAACGAGCCTTAGTAGAGCAGGGTGGCGAAGAAAATGTCGAGCCTGACAAGGTGCGAGTATTTATGCGCAGAGTCATTTCTGACTTTATCCCCATTGCGGCTCCAATCCAGCTTGATCCTAGTAAAGTTCAAGTGGCCGCCTTAGTTGGCCCTACAGGTGTTGGCAAAACAACAACAATCGCAAAGCTTGCCGCCTATGCCAAACAAAACCTAAAACAAAAAGTTGCCTTGCTAACTATGGATACATTTCGTGTGGGTGGCGCAGAACAGCTTCAACAGTACGCTCAGATTCTACAAGTCCCTGTCCATGTAATTATTACAGTGGAGGACTTGAACAATGCTCTTAATTTCTATAAAAATCACGCTCTGATTCTGATTGATACTCCTGGCCATCAGCAGGGCGAAACAGATCGCTTGGATCAACTTGGTGCTTTCCTAGGCGCCCTACCCCTTGTTGAAACCCACTTAGTGCTATCTGCCACAGCAAAACCCCGCGACCTTGTAGAAATTGAACAACGATATGAGAGATTAAAGCCAAACCGCCTTCTATTTACAAAACTAGACGAGACCGTTACTTTTGGACCTATTCTATCTACAGTTATTCGCGTCAAAAAGCCCCTTAGTTACTTAGGAACAGGGCAGGAAATACCGCAGGACTTAGAACTCGCAACAAGTCGCAGAGTAGCTGACTTGATACTTCCCCCAGCTGAGGTTCTGCCATGACAGAACAGGTATCATTGCAAAAATCACCGTCAACACAACAACTGGAAGCTGATTCTCTCTTCAACTCAAGGGTAATTGCCATTACATCTGGTAAGGGGGGAGTAGGAAAAACAAATGTGGTTGGTGGCATTGCAATGTCGCTTGCAAAATTGGGGCAACGAGTAGTAATACTAGATGCAGATTTTCGTTTAGCAAACGTTGATGTTTTGTTAGGACTTTTCCCACAATATACTCTGGAACATGTTTTACGGGGCGATAGAGTAATCGAGGAAATAATTTTGGAGGGGCCTTACGGGATCAGGCTGATCCCAGCTTCTAGTGGCATCCAAGAATTATCTAACTTGGAAACAGCAACAGAACTGAGGCTAATCCAAGGATTACAGCGAGTTGCACAGGGAACCGATTGGTTACTGATTGATACTGCCGCCGGTATCCATGGCTCTGTTCTCAAAATGCTCGTAGCCTCCCAAGAGATAGTTCTCGTTTGTACGCCCGAACCTGCTTCACTGCTGGATGCTTACGCAATGATAAAAGCAATCCACAGGGTTGACTGCGGCAAACCGATATGGCTACTTATCAATAATGCCCAAACACAGGAAGAGGCTGAGGAATCAATAGATGCCCTCCAAGGAGTAACCGAACACTACCTTGGCAAGGAGATTAATAACTTAGGGCTGATACCATCGGATAACCACATCTTGCAGGCAGTGAGGCAACAACAAGGTGTTGTTCAACTCTTTCCTGAAAGTCCCGCTACTAAGGCATTTCATGCCATTTCTGTTAGTTTGATGGAAAAAGTACATCTCAGAAGGGATGGTTTTAACACATTTTGGAAGGAGCTGAGACAGGGATAAGTCATGGCATCTGTCAAAGGGGGAAAGAGAAGTTCTGCAAAAGAGCCACAGCCTGTGGAATTGGCAACTTCTGTACTCCATACCGTAGGAGATACAGCCAAGGCCGCTTATCGTACATCAGTCACTTCAGTAAAAGCAGAAACAACCGGCATTGATATTGAATTGGAAACTATTGAGTCTGCCGACCCAAGTGAACAGATAGAGCAAACCATTCGTCCGGAAAGGGATGAATTGGTCATGGAAAACCTCCAGCTTGTAAAATATATAGCTCACCGAATAGCAAATAGGGTTCCATCCCATGTAGACCTAGACGATCTAATAAACGCAGGAATTATTGGGCTTATCAACGCGGCTGATCGCTTTGAGCCTGGGCGGAACGTACAGTTCAAAACTTATGCAGAACAAAGGGTTAGGGGGGCGATATTAGATAGCCTCAGAGACTTGGATTGGGTTCCCAGGGCAATGCGCGCCAAAAAGAGGGAAATCGAAGCCGCCTTGCATACCCTTGAACAACGTCTATGCAGAGTCGCAACGGATGAAGAGGTTGCAGAGCATCTTGAGATTTCGCTAGAAGATTTTCATAAGTCTCTGGATGACCTTAAAGGGGTAACTCTCGGCACGTTTGCAGACACTGAAGCCCAAGATGGTGAAGGTATCCTTTCAATAATTGCTGACCCTGATGCCGAAGATCCGCATTTAAGGCTACACGAAAGTGAAATTAAGGATATATTAATTAAATCGGTTGATGAGATGCCGGAAAAGGAACGTTTGGTGGTTCAATTGTATTACTATAGTGAATTGAATATGAAAGAAATCGGAACTCAGCTTAACATTACAGAGAGTAGGGTGTCACAATTACATACTAAGGCCATCCTACGACTAAGAACAAAACTCAGACACCACAACGTCAACGGGAGGTAGCAGTACACCATGGCAAAAATTCTGAGCCAGGAAGAAGTCGATGCCCTGCTAAAGTCCCACGTCAAGGGTGGTAAGGCACCATCGTCGTCTTCAGCCGAAAAGCCAACATCTAAATCCAAAAAAGCTCCTCCACAAAAAAAGGTAAGTTTATACAATTTTAGACGACCAGACCGCGTTAGCAGAGAGCAGATGAGGTCTCTGCACTTCATGCACGACCGCTTTGCCCGCAATTTTAGTTCTAGCCTTTCAGCCTATTTAAGATCAATTACTGAAGTAAACCTGATTAGTGTTGAACAACTAAGCTACCAAGAGTTTCTGCTCTCAGTGCCGGATCCAACTTGCTTCAACGCAATCTCTATGAAACCACTCGAAGGGGCACTGGCGATGGAGGTAAATCCACAGCTCGTGTTTCCGATAATCGATAAGATGCTTGGGGGGCCTGGAGAGGCAATCCGTCACCTCCGCACGATGACAGACATCGAGCAGTCAATTTTTGATGGTGTATTAAAATTGGCCCTAGAAGACCTTAGAGACGCTTGGAAGGGCATTCTTGATTTGGACTTCAAGGTTCAAGCAAGGGAAACATCACCACAATTAATCCAGATTGTGGCTCCCAACGAAGTAGTCATACTGATAGTCTTTGAAGTAAAGATGGGGCCGGTGGCCGGCATGATCAATATCGCAATTCCAAGTATCATACTTGAACCAGTTGCCAATAAATTTGATCAAGAAATGTTTACAGGATATAAAAAGAGTGCCACATTTGAAGAGGCAAGATTACTTGTCGAAAGCCTAAAGCTCTGCGACATGGCAATTTCAGCAGAAATTCGTGGAACAAACCTGCTATTAGCCGATGTCCTTCATCTTCAAGTTGGAGACATGATACCACTGACAAAAAGACATGATGCGATGCTAGACCTTACTGTTGATGGAATCCCAAGATTGTTAGGCTACGTAGCCTTAAATCCAAATAACAAACGGGTGTTCCAAGTCACTTCCCACCGACAGGAGTATTGATTATGGATCAGGTGACTAAGGATCTTTCAGAAAAACTAGGCGAGTGCTTTTCAGAGAGTACTTCTTCAGTATTTTCTATGCTCACTGGGCGTGAATTTACTGTAACCCCAGGTACAGGCGATGTATACGAACATGCTGACCTTGCTACAAATCTGCCTTCAGATTCTATCTTTGTAAAATCAACTTATACAAAAGGTGTTTCCGGAACCATAGTTTTTAGCATGCCGCTCCGAGAAAGTACCGTCCTTGTTGACTTAATGCTGGGAGGTGATGGAGCACCTTCTGACTCATTAGCAGGTGATAGCAAAGACGCGCTTTCTGAAACCTTCAATCAGGTAATGGGTAGCGCAAACCAAACCTTGTCCGACCAAGCGGGTGAGACACTTAGCATCTCCGGACTAGAAATTTTAGAGATGGAAACCTTTGATGCCCCATCAATTGAAAAGGCCCTAGGCCCTGGTCCATTTTTGACAATTCCGCTTTCTACATCCCAAGACACTCTGCAAACAAATATCCACGTAGTTGCGGCTTCACTCCTATTTGAACAACTCAAGCGTAAATTAGGATTGGAAGCGGAAGAACCCCTTCAAATGCCCCAAATCGCCTCTCCATTTGGCGGTGGAGGAGGAGGCCCCCAGCCTTTCCAGCAAATTGCCCCTATTGCAACCTATGAGTCCAACATAGACACCAAAAACTTAGATTTGCTACTGGACATAGAATTGCCAGTTGTAGTTAGAATGGGTCATACAGAAATGCCACTTGGAGAGCTACTGAAGCTAACGCCTGGTTCTATCCTTGAACTAAACCGCCCTGCGGATGCCCCAGTAGACCTACTAGTAAACGGCAAACAAATCGCCAAGGGCGAAGTTGTTGTTGTCGACGGCAACTTCGCATTTCGCATAACCGAAATCGAGAGTACCGCCCAAAGGTTACAAAGTTTGAGTTAGTTCGTCAGACAATGTAGTCTTATTTTTTCTGGACATAGGTAAATAGGCGAATATAATAGTTATTCTCAGGACGCGTAGCTCAGTCTGGTTAGAGCGCTACCTTGACACGGTAGAGGTCGTTGGTTCGACTCCAATCGCGTCCACCACTGAAAAT
Organism: Holophagaceae bacterium; assembly: GCA_009783055.1. Classification (GTDB taxonomy): domain Bacteria; phylum Acidobacteriota; class Holophagae; order Holophagales; family Holophagaceae; genus WRHW01. The sequence continues at coordinate 23,152 of WRHW01000025.1, read as the reverse complement.
TTCCAATACAATCCAATAGCGTCAAATACGTCCATGTAGAACAAGTAACCATGCGGGTTTTGCTTGTATTGCTTTTCCATGGTAGTCTGTATTCGTCCAATGTGGTATGCTCAAATCCAGCTCAAAGTGGGGGCTTATCTGGGGGCTTATGGAGTTGTCAATAACGAAAAGCCCCCAGAACAAGACCAAGGGGGTAGCCATGAAACTATCTGACATCAACGTCAAAAGGGCAAAGCCGGGCGATACAGCCTACAAAATTTTTGATGGCGGGGGGCTTTACTTACAGGTTGAGCCTACCGGAGGGAAACTCTGGCGATACAAGTACCGTTTCGATGGGAAAGAAAAGAAAGTCCATTTTGGGAAATACCCAGATGTCTCCTTGCTGGAGGCGAGGAGGCGGCATCGTGAAGCCAGGGAACAACTAGCCCAAGGCATCGATCCCGCCGTATCAAAAAAGGCACTGAAGTCAGCCAAAGGGGAACTTGCGGCAAACAGTTTTGAATTGGTCGGACGGGAATGGTTCCAAATGTGGAAACAGGACAAGTCCGAAAAACATTCCCTCCGCAATATCACAAACCTTGAAAAGGACGTATTTCCTTACATTGGGAAAAGACCTATCGCCGAAATCAAGGCTCCCGACATCTTGGAAGTATGCCGCAGGGTAGAAAAACGCGGTGCCATCGAAACTGCCCACAGGGTCAAGGTTGTCATTTCACAAGTCATGCGCTACGGCATCGTGACTGGCCGTGCCGAAAGAGACCCATGTCCAGACCTCCGAGGCGCATTGTTGCCAGTCCATCACCAGCCACTTCCAAGCCTGACAGAGCCAGACAAAGTAGCCGAATTATTGCGTTCCATTGACGAGTACAAAGGGACAAACATCGTCAGGGCGGCTCTTGCCCTAGCTCCCCTAGTTTTTGTCCGCCCAGGCGAACTCAGGAATGCTAAATGGGCTGACATAAATCTTGGCAAAGCAGAGTGGGTTTTCTATTACTCCAAACAGCGCGAAAGCAACAAGTCAAAGCGCAAATTGATAGTGCCTCTGTCCCGTCAATCTGTGGCAATCCTCAAAGACATTCACCCACTCACAGGCGATGGGGTTTATGTCTTTCCTGGCCTTCGCCCAGGGCGGTGCCTAAGCGATGGGACAATCAACAAAGCACTGCGTCAGATGGGCTATGACACCAGAACAGAAATCACAGGGCATGGATTCAGGGCAATGGCCCGTACGGTGATAGCAGAAAGGCTGCGCCTCGACACCCAATGGATTGAACGCCAGTTGTCCCACAGAACCAGCGAAAGGCTCGGCGAATCATACGACCGCACCCAGTTTCTTGACGACAGGCGAAAGATGATGCAGACATGGGCCGACTACTTGGACGGATTGAAGACTGGGAAAGAACCAGAAGCGGATGATTCTGTGGTTCCCTCAAAGAAGAAAACCAAGAAGAAGGAATGACTCTGAGTAGCACATCCTGATGGTTGTTTCTGCTTGGACACATCAGACAGCAGGACGGTATTGGTCTGTAAATCTCTGTTTATGCCAAAAAAGATAATACCGTCTTATACGTCCTATGCTGTCCAATAAGCCCAAATGTGAGCCTCTGCCAGAAGAATAGCTTGATTGCTTGGTTTTCTTTGCCTATCCTGTAACAAATCACTCTATGGTGTAGAGCGAATAAGAGCAACAAACCGACTTGGATTAAGTCAGGAATAGGTCTGTATTCCACTCAGGATCGGTGTGTCTGAAAACAACCCAAACAGCAATTCCCACACTCATGAATCGTACTTCCAATTCAAGAAATCGCCACTGTTTTTGCCCCGAACCATCCATCCGCAGGGAGGCCACCCAATGCAGGAGACACCAAACGAAAAGGCGCGAATCCGCGTCCAGTGCCAGAACGGGAAGTGGGCAGACTTGAGCGAAACCCAGCCAGCCGCCCCCTGCATCCAGAAAGCCCAATCCTCAAATCTCATCATTGTGGCTTGCCTCAGAAACAGCTTCACCCTTGCCGAAAGAAGCACTCCGCCAAACGCAGAACGCCACTCCCCAATAACTCTCAATGACCTCAGAAATCCTCCCAGAACCGCCCTAAACCCCCACTATGCTGACCACACCGATACACGCCCACCTGACCCAACAAAACCACCTTGCCAAACGCAGAATGTCTATCCTCATTTACCCTCAGAAAACCTCCCAAAACAGCCCAGAAAACCACCAGAATCGAAAGTCTGTTTCCGGAGAAAAAAAGATGGACATGTTACCCACCGCCCTAAATCGGGCGTTTTGGGTATGTTTCGGCATCCACGGAGGCAGAGCCTCTCGCAGGGATGGGAGCCTAGTGCTGTACGTATTGGAAGCTGCTGAATGCAGCTTCAAAAGCCAACAGCACTTGCTCACATAAACAGGAGAGCAAAATCATGGCTGATTACTACAGCAAATCAACAACCAGAGGCTCCTCATCAACAGTCAAAGGAACCCCACAGCAAGCCATCGACTACCTCACTGACGACCACGATTCGAAGCGCATAGCCTCTGCCTCAAAAGAGGAGATTGACTACATAGCCAGAATCAACCCAGGCTATAAGACAGACCTCGAAGGAGGCAGAGTGCCATTGGAAGGGCATGGGCGATGCTCAGGGCATGGCGAAGCAGAAATGCGCCGCATATTCCTTGATTCATGTATCCCAAAGCACAGGGACTCATGGGGGCGAAAAACAACCGCTACTGAGGGTTACAAAAGCCATACACTGACCCTGCCAAAGGAATTGTCCCTGCTTGCAGAGAGCAACCCACAGGCCGCATACAGAGCCATGAACAAAGCAATATCTGAGGCACTGGAAAAAACGTACCCAGGAAAAGACTATGCCGCCGTCTCCGCAATCCACAGAAGGAACAACGAAGCAGAAATCCACTTCCATGCCCATGTCCTGGTTGGCAAATTTGCCAAAGACAAAGCCACAGGCAAAGAACACAGCCTGAATAGCCCAAAGCAAATGGCAGGACTGCTATTTGATGGGAAGCGGATAAAGCCAGCCTGGACAGAAGCCGTGACCAAAGAACTTGCCAAAGAGTTTCAAGTCCAAATCAGGAATGAAAGAGCAGGACAGATTAGCCTCGCCATGCCAGACGGACGGGTATTAGAACCGATAAACCGAGCCAGCCGCAGGGAAATCGAAAAAGCAATCGCCCCCCAAATTCCCTACATCGACAAACACGGCACAGAGAAAACCAAAGCCTTTGCCCTGACCTCGATGGACGCAAAAATCATGGAGATCGCATCCAGAAACAAGGGCAGAAGCGGGTGGGACAGAGAGGCATTTCTTTCGTCTTTCCCAAAGGACTCAGCACGGATTGGACGCTTTGAAAAGAGAGTCGAGACACTCAAATCAATAGGCTATCTGTCCCCATCAGGAAGGGTCACAGACAAGTTCCATGAACATGCAAAAGTCAAATGGGGCGATAGCCCACAACTGCATCAACTGAGGACAGAACTTGAGCGGGAAAGGCAGAAACCCAACAGCCCAGGAATCCCAAAAATCCTCGAATCAGACCGGCACAAGCAAGGCAGGATTCAGAGGCTTGGCTTGTCCTCTGATGACATGGTTTCTGCTCAAAGAAAGTGGCTGGAGGAGAGGCCAAAATCCACGCCTGAGATAGTCGAAACCATCAGGGCAGAGAGGGCATTGATGGCCTTCGACAAAAAGGCTCAGGAACACCTCTCGACCGTCCCGCTGGATATGTACACCCTTGAATCAGAGAGGCTTGCGCGAGAGAGAAAACCACTCGAAAAAAGATTGGCTGATGCCCAGAAAGCCGCCAAGGAGAGCCTGATCCACCCAGAGCGCAGGGACAAGGTTCTTTCAGAGGGGAATATCCAGAAAAACATTGACCGTGACATGAAACATCTGGACAGGGTGGCATCCAGAATCGCAGGGCTGGAAAAGAGCAAGAAAGAGAAAATGGCCGAAGCTGTTTCTCCCCAAAACGCCGCAAGGATTGAAAGGTGGTACGAGGATAAGATTAAGCCCCTGAAAGCCACGCAGAGCAAACTGGCTAACCAGGTAGAAGCGTCCAGAGCAGTGCTTGAGAGGCAAAGAAGCCAGCCAAAGAGGGAGCCAAGCGAGCAAACAGAAAAGCACCGCTTTGTCCAGTCAGGGAAGGTCATGGATGCAGTCAACGCCCTCGTCACCAGAAAGAGCGTCAGATTCCTTGTTGCCACTGCCATAGGCCCAGGCCTGTCAGCTACAGTCGTGGCGGCTGGACTAAGGAACATGACCAGGGACAGGGAAGCCGTAAGGCAAATAGAGCCGTCAAGGATAGCCGACCTGCGTAAAGGCGTAGATGCCCTTGTCTCTTCAGGGGATAAGGAAGCCAAATGCCTCAAACACTGGCAGGGCAAGGAGGACAGATTGGCGGCTCGGTTGGAACTGGACAGGAACAATGCCGACATCGGCAAGCAGTACCTAAAGCCCGAAGTCAGGCAAGCGGCAGAGAAGGCCGAGACCATCGGCAACCTGATCAACCGCTCCGAAAAACTTGCCACCGAAACAAAGCTGACCCTCCCAAGCAACCTTGAGCCAATGAGAGGGCAGTTGGAATTGCTCAATGCCCGTTGTCAGGCTATGGGCTTGCCGCCGATAACCAAGCAGGGACTGGACGCTTTCAGCTACAACGGGCTATCGTCTGCGTTGAACGAAGACCCAGCCCTTAGAAAAATGTCCCAGGGCGGCTCCCAGTGGGTTCAGGTGCCTATGAAGCTGGTCGAGGCGGCTCTGGGGAAGATGAAACTCGTAAACCCAATCATGTTTCTTTTGAGGTAGGTGCAATAAGGTTGAACAGAAACAAAAGCCAGGCAAGCCATACCCAAATATCCTGCTGTGTGTGTTTCGGACAAGACAGAGTAAAATGGTAAAATGCCTTTTTCTTTCGACTCCCTCCTCTCCCAATACCGCACCCAAGCCCATTCCGAGCGGGACAAAGGCAACAAGTTTGAACGCCTGGTGCGTGGCTACCTAAAGACAGACCGCCAGTATAGCAACGAGCTAAAGGAAGTCTGGCTGTGGGAGGATTTCTTTGCCCGTGACGAATGGGGGGGCAAGGATATTGGCATTGACCTTGTGGCAGAGACGGTCGCAGGAGAGTACTGGGCTATCCAGTGCAAGTGCTACCAAGACGGCGACACCGTTGACAAAAAGCATCTGGATTCATTCATATCGGCCTCAGGCAAGTCATTTACCGCAGAAGACGGTAAAACAGTAGGCTTTGCATTTCGCCTTTGGGTGTCAACAACCGACAACTGGACAGACAACGCAGAGATAAGCACAAGAAACCAACAGCCCCCTTTCGGCAGGATCACACTAAGCCACCTGCGAAACTCCGACATAGACTGGGCAGAGTTGGAGAAAGGCGTACACGGCGACAGAGCCAGAAAACAACCCAAACAGCCCAGGCCATACCAGCAAACAGCCATAGACTCAGCCATCAAGCACTTTGCAACACACGACAGGGGCAAGATGATTATGGCTTGCGGCACAGGCAAGACATTCACAGCCCTGCGGATAGTAGAGCAGCAAGCGGTCAGCAGTCAAAACAAGTTAGCCTTGGTACTTGTGCCGTCTATAGCTTTGGTTGGCCAGATACTACGGGATTGGACTGGAGACGCATCCACGCCTATCAATCAGATAAGCGTATGCTCTGACCCCAAAGTCACATCCAAAAAAGAAATCAGTAGCCTCGACCAGATAGGCGACAGCGTGGTTGACCTTGGCGCACCCGCCACCACGGATGAAAGAGCAGTAGCAAGGGAATATAAGAGATATAAACACCTAACTGAAACAAAAGACAGGCTAACGGTTATTTTTAGCACCTATCAATCAATACAGGTCATAGCAGACGCGCAAGCAAGCCACAGCCTGCCTGAGTTTGACTTTATTGTCTGTGACGAAGCCCACCGCACAACGGGCGTGACCATAGCATCCAAAGACGAAAAGAAAAGAGACGAGGGCTACTTTAAGAAAGTCCACGACCAGAGCTTCATCAAGGGCAAGAAACGCCTCTACATGACAGCCACAGAGCGGTTCTATAAAGAAGACGCAAAACAGAAAGCCAGCGAAAATGATGCAGTCCTCTGCTCCATGGACGATACGGCCCTATACGGTGACGAATTTTATCGCATAACCTTTGGCGAGGCCGTAGACCAAAACCTGCTGACAGACTACAAAGTTTTAGTCCTGACCATTGACGAGAGCTATATACCAAAAGAGCTGAGGGCATCCTACCAAACTGCCAAAGAGCGTTACCTTGCCAAAAAGAACTCCATAGGCGAACTGCCAGAGGACACCCTGGAAAAGATGCTAGGCGTTATCAACGCCCTGTCCAAAAAAGTGTCGGGGGGAGGCAGTCAGGCACTGCTGGAAGCAGATCCTGCCCCAATGAAACGGGCATTGGCCTTTTGCAGGATCATCAACGACTCCAAATGGTACACCCAAGCCTTTACAGAACTGTCCAAAGACATTGACGACAGCCATGCAACAGAAACACACGGGGAAATGGTAAAGGTAGAAGCCAAACACATAGACGGCTCTATGGGAGCCTCAAAGAGACTGGCGTTATTGGATTGGCTAAAGAGTGATGACGAGTGGTCAGTGGCTAGTGACGAGAAAAATAGTAACCATAGTAGCCATGGGCATGTAGGTACCAGGTCATCCACCAACGACTACGCCCCGCAGTCTAGTAACTGTGAAGAAGCCGGTAGTAACCATAGTGACGGAGATACCGGGGATAAAAACCTTCCGAATGCCTCTTGGGGGGGGTCGCTATCGCTCCACGCCCCCCCAAACCCCCCGCCGCAGGCGCTTACCAAGCATCAGGTGTGTAAACTCCTAACAAATGTAAGGTGCCTATCCGAAGGCGTGGACGTGCCGGCACTGGACGCTGTGATATTTCTATCGCCAAAGAATAGCCTCATAGACGTAGTGCAGTCGGTGGGTAGGGTGATGAGACGGGCCCCGGGCAAAAACTTTGGCTACATAGTCATACCCATCTTTGTAGAAGAAGGCCAGACACCTGAACAGGCAGTAGAAGACAAAGAAAAATTTGCAGTCGTATGGAAAGTATTAAACGCCATACGCACACATGACGCAAGGCTGGATGCAGAAATCAACTCCATAGAGCTAAACAAAAAAGCCACCGAGAGACATGCCTGCAAAGCTACAGACAGGATATTCCACGGGCATTTGAGCAGGGGAAATGTCCTGGATTCTGACAGTGACGGATATGCAGTAGCCATACAGGGCCAACTGCCCCTCACCTATGACGATTCAATGCGAAATGCCATCTTTGCCCAGATGGTGCTAAAGGTAGGCACAAAGATTTACTGGCAGGAGTGGGCAAAAGACGTTGGCGAAATAGCCAAGCACCAAGTAGAGCGCATAACCAAGTTGGTGCAACAGCACGCAGGACTGGCCTTTGAAGTATTCCTTGCCGAAATGAAAGACAGCGTAGATGCAACCCTTACAGAGAGCGATGCCATAGAGATACTGGCACAGCACACAATAACCGCGCCAGTGTTTGACGCCCTGTTTGAGGATTACAAATTTGCCGAGAATAATGTCGTATCAAAAGCGATGGAAAGGATACTGAAAGAAATCGAGGCAAGTGGCGGCATGAATGAAGAAGACACCCGTAAACTGGATAAATTTTATGAAAACGTAAAAATGCGGGCCAAAGGCATAACCAGCCCCCAGGGCAAACAGGCAGTCATCATCGAGCTTTACAATAACTTTTTCAGGGCTGCTTTTCCCAGGCTCACCGAAATGCTTGGCATAGTCTATACCCCCGTAGAGGTGGTGGATTTTATCGTCCATTCCGTCAATGACGTACTGAAAGCCGAATTTGGAAAGAGTTTATCCGATGAAGGCGTTAATATCCTCGACCCGTTCACAGGCACCGGTACCTTTATCACACGCCTGATACAGTCGGGGCTTATAGACAAAAAGGATTTACCCCGCAAGTACCAGCATGAAATCTTTGCCCGTGACATAGTGTTATTGGCCTACTACATAGCCTGCGTGAATATCGAACAGGCCTACCATGACGCAATGGAGGCAAAGAAATACACCCCCTTTGAAGGCATATCCCTGTCGGATACATTTCAGACCTATGAGGAATCCTTTGAGCACAAACACAAAAAGCGCGTGATATTAGACGAAAACACAGACAGGGTACAGCGACAGACCGAGATGCCCATGACGGTGATCTTTGGCAACCCGCCGTATTCAGTTGGGCAAAACTCGGCAAACGACGACGCACAAAACTATATTTATCCACATTTGAACAGGGCAATTGAGGGGAGTTACGCTGCCCTTTCTGATTCTGGCTCTCTGAGGTCACTATACGATTCTTACATACGCGCCTTTCGCTACTCTACTGACAGGTTGCGTGATAACGATGGTATTGTCTGCTTCGTCAGCAACGGCTCATGGCTGGACGGCAAAGCCACTACTGGATTCAGGAAATCCATTGAAAACGAGTTTGCAAAAATCTATGTGTTCAATCTGAGAGGCAACCAGCGCACCAGCGGAGAATTGAGCCGAAAAGAAGGTGGCAAGATATTCGGTAGCGGCTCACGCACGCCCGTAGCCATAACCTTGCTCGTCAAACGCGCTGGACACAGCGGTAAGGCTGAAATTTACTACAAAGACATCGGCGATTATCTGGACAGGGAAACCAAACTTGAGTTCATCAGTGGCTTAAAGACCTTTGCCAATCCCAACATGGGGCTGGTGCGCCTAATGCCCAACGAATACGGCGACTGGATAACGGAGCGCAATGAGGAGTTCTATACCCACATACCCCTTGCCCCTGAAAAGAAGTTTGATGAACAGACGGAAAGCGTATTTGTCCTAAATTCCAATGGAATGAACTCTCAGCGAGATGTTTGGGTTTGGAACTTTTCTAGGGAAGCTGCAATTAATAATGCCAGCCGGATGGTTTGTTTCTACAACTCACAACTATGTAATCCCGAGCCTGATAATGATCCATCCAAGATCAGTTGGACACGGGCATTGAGAGGCGATTTTTCCAAGAGGCGCCAGATAAATTTTGAAAACGACAAGATTGCACTTGCTCTATACAGACCATTTCAGAAAATGCAGTTCTATCACGGCGAGAGGATGATCGAAGTCCGCTACCGTTTTGACAATATTTTCCCCACACCATCAACAGAAAACAGAGTGATAGAGGTTAGTGGTTTGGGGGGTAATAAAGACCATTCTGTGTTCATATCTAGCATGATTACTGACTTAAATTGCCTTGACGCTGGTACCCAATGCTTCCCCCTTTTCTACTATGAGAAAAACGAGGGTTTCGACAAAATGGAAACCCTCTTATCAGAGGCCTTAGACAATAGGTCAAACCAAGCAGGGGCAAAGAAGAAATCCTTGCCACGCATAGCGGCAGACGTTATTTTTGATATGAGCACCCAAGGTATTTCGTTGGGGTACACCCGTAAAGACGGCATCAGCGACTACATCCTAAAACAGGCTACAGCCAAGTACGGTGGCGATGTCTCCAAAGAAGATATTTTCTACTACGTCTATGGCTTTCTGCACCACCCCAAATACAGAGAGACCTTTGCCGATGATTTGAAGAAATCCCTCCCCCGAATACCCCTTGTTGACAGGGCCGGCGACTTTTGGGCTTTTTCAAAGGCGGGTAGGCAATTGGCAGACTTACACATCAACTATGAAGACGTGCCGCCTTTGCCAGAAGTCAAGGTTATCGGCAACATGGCAAACCTTCATGTCGAAAAAATGAAATTCCTTGCCAAAGACCGCAAGGACACAATCATCTACAACAGCTACATCAGGATTGAGAACATCCCCGACATAGCCTACAAGTACGTCGTAAATGGCAAGCCAGCCCTAGAATGGGTTATGGAACGCTACCAAGTCAAGACAGACAAGGACAGTGGTATCACCAATAACCCCAATGACTATGCCTCCGAATTAGGCCAACCCGACTACATCCTCAATCTGCTACTGTCGGTAATAGCGGTGAGTGTGAGGACGGTGGGGGTGGTGGAGGGCTTGCCTTCTTTGTAGTTTTCAGTTATCAGTTATCAGTTATCAGTTATCAGTTTTCAGTTATCAGAGGGTTGGTTGCGGGTTGGTGGTTGGTAGTAGGTAGTTATCAGTTGTCAGTTTTCAGTTATCAGAGGGTTGGTTTCAGGTTGGTAGTTGGTAGTTGGTAGCTTTCAGTTGTCAGGTGGGAAGCCTGACCCGGCGCAGGTTTGCAGTAGGTATTACTTGCAGTGGAAAGATGAACTGATATAAAATATACTGGCATGGTCGATAACTATCCAAGGGGCACAATTATGACCACTATACAGCAAACTATCGAAATCCCCCCTGACCACAGGCTCCGCCTGGATTTGCCAATTTCCAGTGACATCCCCGCTGGCCGAGCCGAAATTCGCATAACCATTACTCCGCATACAAAAATCACCACTAAACGTAAGCCATTTGAGGGGCTGGCAGGGAGCCTGAAGAACAGCCCTATATTCGGTTGCGATGGCATGGAACTACAGCGCAGGATTCGGGATGAGTGGTAGGTATCTTTTTGACACTAATGCAATTGTATATTACTTGCAAGGCCACTCTGGTTGGGTTAGCTGGATAGACAACACAAAGATGACAGAACGGTTTGCAAGCGTAATAACCAGAATGGAATTGCTGTCATTTCACGGAATTTCAAAAGATGAGGAAGATCGCATCAATCGTTTTCTTGATGATGTTATTGTTGTTGCCTTTGACGAAAATATTGAAAATACTGCAATCGCCATGAGGAGGGCCGCCCGTCTGAAACTGCCAGACGCTATTGTTGCGGCCACCTCTGTGACGTTGGAAGCGACACTGATTACTGGCGACCAACACTTGAAAGATTTGGATTGGCCTGGGTTTCATGTGTTAATGGCAGAGTAATTTCGATCTTCAGTGATCAGTGGCAAGTGATCAGTGGTCAGTGGTCAGTGGCCTTCTTCAGTGATCAGTGTGGATGAGTTTATGTCAGTTGAGCACTGTGCCTTCCCAAAATTTATCCAAAAACTAAATGATGTTGGCTATAGAATAGGTGTTGGATACAGATTCCTGAAAGGAGAACCACATGGAAGTGATGCCGACCGAACTCCTGAGAGAGAACCTGCACAAATACATAAAAACACCTACAGTTAGGATTTCACAGACTGACGATGAAATCACCCTGACCCCTCAGAAAGACCCACTGCCCCATATAGAATGGGGAACAGAATTGTGCGGAATCCTATCAAGTCCTATCAACATGGCTGACGAACTAGTAAGACTCAGAAATACCGAGTGGAAGCCAACTCTATGAAAACATATACACTAGTACCATGTAACGCTTTAGATGCTTGCTTAACGGCGTAGCAAGTCCGCCTTGCAAGCATCTAGCGGTCGTGATTCGCAAGCAAATCCCGACCCTAGTGCAGTGTAACATTTAAGTGTTACACTGCACTAGAATATTGTTGCCAATGAGGCAGTTGGAGTGGCGAAGGTCGCACTGCGCTTTTTTTCTGAAAAGGATGAACCATGCACATGGCTGATGCCCTATTATCTCCGGCTGTTGGTACTACCATGTGTGCTATCAGCGCGTCTATCAATGTTTTGGCAGTCAACAAAATCAAACGAGAAGAACTTTGCGAAAAAAAAATCCCCATCATGGCTGTTCTGGGAGCTTTTGTCTTTGCAACCCAGATGATCAATTTTGCAATTCCCGGAACTGGCTCTAGCGGACATATCGGTGGAGGTATTCTCCTTGCGGCACTGATTGGTGCCTTCCCTGCCCTATTGTCGATTTCGGCAGTGCTTATAATTCAGTGTTTATTCTTTGCGGATGGTGGGTTACTCGCCATCGGATGTAATATTTTCAACCTTGGTGTTATACCTTGTCTAGTTGTTTATCCGCTAGTCTTTAGATCCCTGGTTTGTAAGTCTACAACCACTGGCAGAATTACCTTTGCTACTATTGCCTCGGCAGTGATTGCCCTGCAACTCGGAGCATTTTGCGTGGTGCTTGAAACACTATTTTCAGGTATTACCAGCCTGCCTTTTGCCACCTTTACCCTTTTAATGCAACCAATTCATTTGGCAATAGGCATAGTGGAAGGCATTGTCACTGCCGCCATACTTTGTTTTGTCTATAAATTCCGGCCAGAAATATTGGAGAGTACTATCCAAAGGGCGACAATAAATAAATCGATTCAAACAAAATGGACTCTTGTTATCTTGGCCTGTGCAACCCTGTTACTTGGTGGTATTGCATCCCTCTTTGTTTCCTCCGCCCCAGACGGCCTTGAGTGGGCTATCTGGAAAACCACTGGTGTTACTGAGCTTGAAGCAAATGGCAAAGTCTCTGAGGTTGCTACAGCTATACAGGATTCAACTACTATCATGCCTGATTATAATTTTAGGGAGCCTGGTGAAGGCAAAGCTGGAAAACCCCTTGCAGGATTGCTGGGGGGCACAATGACCTTATTTTTAGCGGGGGCATGTGCATACACTATCTCTGCCATAAAGAAAAGGGGCAGAAAAAAACAAACCGCTTGTTGAGGATATTTGGCGAGTGCTCATTAGCAAGATACATGAACTATATGGCCTCGAACAGTTGTCGAGTGGCGACACTTGCGTTCATCGGCTCAATCCAACCGCAAAGTTGATAACGACAATCGCTTTTATTCTGACAGTTGTTTCGTTTAACCGCTACGCCATTGGCTCATTGATACCATTTGTCTTTTTTCCAACCATATTGATGGCTCTCTCTGATACTCCATATTTACTGCTCTTTAAGAGATTTCTAATCGCCCTGCCCTTTTGCATTTTCGCTGGAATTGCAAACATAGTTTTTGACAGTGGCGTTGCTACGAGTTTATATGGAATCGACATCAGCTATGGGACTATTTCATTCATTGCCATACTGCTTCGAGCCTATTTATGCGTCATGTCAGTAATGATACTCATTTCTGTAACCCCTCTGTCAGAAATTACAAATTCATTGCGTTGCTTGCGGATGCCAAATCTCTTTGTAGTTATTTTTGAAATGGTATATCGCTATTTCGCTGTAATACTAGATGAGGCCAATTCCATGTATGTAGCCTATTCATTGAGAAGTTGCAGAAGGCGAGGAATAAAAATGAACGACATGGGTAGTTTTATTGGGCAACTATTACTCCGTAGCTTTGACCGAGCTGAACGGGTATATAGTGCTATGAAGTGTAGAGGGTATGCTGTTGGGATTAGTTCACGCAAAACAAAAAATTGGCGATGGCCGGATATCGCATTTTGTGTCACATGTTGTCTGGCATTTGTTACCCTCCGAGTTTTCAACATTAAAATCTCTTTTTTCTATTGATGGGATAACACTAAATGCTTAACATTCACGACTTGACTCTCATCTATCCTGACGGGACAAGAGCGATTGATAGCTTGAGTTTTGCCCTAGGAAAAAATGAAAATATTGCCCTGATAGGAGAAAATGGAGCTGGCAAGACTTCACTCCTGCTAGCATTGGCTGGGGTAATCGAGCCAACCAGTGGTAGCATTGAAATCAATGGTTTGAGCTTTACAAAAAAGAAACTCAATGAGGTCAGAAAACAAATTGGCTTTGTGTTTCAAAACCCAGATGATCAATTGTTCATGCCACTCATCTATGATGACGTCGCCTTTGGATGCCGAAACCTTGGGATGGACGAATGTGAAATTGAGACAATTGTCGATGAAACGCTGGCTAAATTGAATATCGGCCACCTAGCGAAACGTTCTTCTCTAAAGCTCTCAGGTGGCGAAAAGCGTATGGCATCAATTGCCACTGTATTAGCCATGTCCCCTTCTGTTTTGTTGTTCGATGAGCCAACGGCATATCTCGACCCAAAGGCAAAGCGCGCGCTGGTTCAGGCACTAAATAATCTTGAGCACCCAAAAATAATAGCAACCCACGACATGCCCTTTGCTACCCAAGTTTGCAACCGAATAATTGTGATACAAAATGGCAAAATAATGAAAGATGGGGATTTGTCACTTCTCACCAGCGAGGAATTATTGAAAAAATATGGGTTATAGTAGTTGCCTTGCTTGGGTTAGAAGGCTAAACAGCAGGCATCATTAGCCCTACGTGCCTTGGTATAAACAGCTATATTGTTGTAAAAAATGGTTTTTTCGTTTTAGAATTAGGGGTGAACGCAACAAGAGGAATATTGTTATGACATTGGAAAAATTTTTTATGGAGAACCCAAAGGTAGGTATTGGTGTTTCAGGCGGTGTAGATTCTTCCTACCTGCTCTACGCCGCGCACAAATACGATGCTACTATCAAAGCATATTACATCAAGACTGCATTTCAGCCTGAGTTTGAATTTCGAGACGCTAAAAAGTTGTCAGAGCAATTGGGGGTTGAATTAAATGTGTTGGAATTAGATATTATGAGCAATGCTTCTGCCGTAGCCAACGAACGCGATCGTTGCTATCACTGTAAAAAATTTATTTTTGGGGCTTTGCTTGAACAAGCCCATGCAGATGGATGCAAAGTTGTTATTGATGGGACAAATGCAACTGATGACGCAAGCGACCGCCCTGGCATAAAAGCTCTGTTAGAGCTTGGGGTTCGTTCACCCCTGAGGGAATGCGGTATTAAAAAAATGGAATTGCGAAGGCTTTCAAAAGAGGCCGGGCTTTTTACTTGGGATAAGCCTCCATTTGCTTGCCTTGCTACCCGAATACCGCATGGACAATCTTTGACTAGTGAATTGTTAAAGAGAGTGGAGATGGCAGAAGAATCCTTGTCAGCACTCGGCTTCAGCGATTTCCGAGTCAGGGTACATGACGGTGCCGCAAGGTTACAGTTCCAGGCAGATCAGATTGGCCAAGCCATCACCAAGCGAACAGACATTACTAAGGCTGTAAAACAACATTTCCCAATCGTGCTAATAGATTTGGATGGAAGATGATGGAATGCCATGAACAAAAAAGACACGTTAGAACTGTTAGAAAAAATTAAGTCTGGGCAAATGTCACCTGAAGATGTACTGGCTAGGCTGTGTACAGAGCCTTTTGAAGACTTAGGCTATGCCAAGCCAGACCATCACCGAGAATTGCGACAAGGTATTCCTGAAATTATTTATGGCGCGGGCAAAACACCTGAGCAAATTGTGGGTATCGGCTCTGCAATGCTGGACAAAGGACAGCGTCTAATACTAATAACAAGGCTATCGCCTGAGGTAGCGTCGGCTGTAAGTAAAAATCTTTGCTTAAATTACCACTCAATTGCAAGAATTGGGGTTATTGGGGAGACACCAGCACCTGATGGAATCGGCAAAATAGTAATAGCCACTGGGGGAACAAGTGACATACCGGTGGCAGAAGAAGCCGCCATCACCGCTGAAACTCTAGGCAATTCTGTAGTGCGGCTTTATGACGTTGGCGTAGCAGGTCTTCACAGACTCCTTTCAAAGATTGGCGACATTACAGATGCGCAGGTCGTCATTTCCATAGCAGGAATGGAAGGGGCACTCACTAGCGTCATCGGAGGTTTAGTCGACTGCCCCGTGATCGGTGTACCTACCAGCGTAGGGTATGGCGCTTCTTTTAATGGGTTATCTGCACTACTATCAATGCTCAATTCATGCGCAAGCGGAGTAAGCGTTGTCAACATTGACAATGGCTTTGGAGCAGGCTATCTTGCCAGCATGATTAATCACAGACGAGGGTACTGATGAAAACAATATATTTTGAATGTAACATGGGCGCATCTGGAGACATGCTGATGGCCGCTCTCCTCGAACTACATGACAATCCAACTGATTTTCTAAGTCGGTTGAATACCTTGGGAATACCTGGAACAAAGGTTGTATCAGAGCCATCTGTCAAGTGTGGCATCACTGGAACAGGCATCAGGGTAACGGTTAATGGCGAGGAAGAAAACCCTGACACATTCAAAAATAAGCGGTTACATCATAACCACGGCCATAGCCACGACCACAAACATGACCATACGAAGCACAGTCACAGCCATGAACACCATCACGAACATAAGCATGAACATGGACATGAAAACCACATACATTCCCACGACAACAAGCATTCTACAGAGGGTCATAAGCACGACCACAGTAGCTATCACCACATCGAGCACTTGCTAGGCCACTTGAAAATTTCAGACAAAATAAAAACAAATGCTATTGGAGTATATAAACTAATCGCCACTGCCGAGAGTCACGCTCACGGTGTACCTGTCACACAAGTTCATTTTCATGAGGTTGGGGAGTTGGACGCTGTGGCCGACATCGTTGGGGTATGTATGCTACTGGAGGAGTTGGGGGCAGACATTATCATGTCATCTCCAATAAATGTAGGCAGTGGACATGTTCATTGTGCCCACGGCACCCTACCTGTACCTGCACCCGCCACAGCTTATATTTTGCGAGATGTGCCAATTTATAGCAATAATATCTCTGGAGAGCTCTGCACTCCTACAGGAGCGGCTCTGTTAAAATATTTTGTAAATGTTTTTTGTAAAATGCCCGAATTAACTATCTCCAAGCTGGGATACGGCATGGGAAAAAATGACTTTGAGAATGCAAACTGTTTGCGGGCATATATTGGAGAAAGTTCCGGTAGCAAATTCAATCAGGAAGAAGTAATTGAGTTAGTGTGCAATCTCGATGACATGACCCCTGAGTCTCTGGCATTTGCCCAGCAACTATTACTGGATAATGGTGCACTGGATGTATATACAACACCCATCGGCATGAAAAAGGGACGAACCGGTTTTAGTTTTACCTGTATGTGTCGTTGCGCTGATAGAGATAAAATGCTTTCTCTCATGTTTCTGCATACTTCCACCCTCGGCATCAGAGAATATCTATGTCGTCGCCATTGCCTAAAGAACGAATATTCAACACTAGAAACTAAGTACGGGGAAGTAAGAATAAAGTATTCCAGTGGCTTTGGGATCAATAAATATAAACCAGAATATGAAGATGTAGCCAGCATTGCGCGGAGGGAAAAAAAATCAGTACAGGATGTAATCAAAGTAATAGATACCTCTATTTCTAACAATGCAAAATGATGTTTAGCTCCGCTAAGATTCGCTGTTTATTTCTATCTGCCTTGCTATGTCATTCACTTTTTTGCGACGAACAAAGGCTCTTCAGACACTACATTGGGGGCATGGAGGCAGGCGACATGGCTGTCACACTGTCAGACACCCACACCTACACAACAAACCGTCTGAAAATAGAACGTAGGGGAAGCGTAGTACAGCAAACCCTTGTGCAGAACATAACCAAGGACAGTAACGGTGCCATACAGGCAAATTGGTCTGTTTCACTCAGCTCCCTGCCACAAAAGGGAGAGGCTAGATGGTTGCCTGCTGACCCAAACAAGCTACATATTTCAATCCTTGGCGGTAAAGGTTCTTCAATATCAATAGACTCTGATGTACTACTTTGGCCACCTGATGCTGACAAAGCAATGCGCAAAGCGGCACAGGAAATGATTCCGCTTCAGCTTACATCTTTCACTTATCCATTTTCTGCTGTTTCACGCTTGGTGTTACTGCCTGAAAAACCAGACCCTATTGGCATTTTTGCGGGGGCTATCAGGTTTGTGGGGACACTTTCAGAAGGGTCATCGACTTCTCAGGTCACTTGCTGGATATGCCCCGCCGAGGGACAAATAAAGCAGGTCAGCACCCAAGGGGGGTTAATAATTATTACCCAGCGAAAAGAGATTCCACCACCTTCCGATACCAGTGGACAAGAATTTTTTGAGTGGACATTATGCAGGTTGCCTCATATCCCATTTTTATCATGGAGGAACGAAATTCGCGTAAAGGGACTTCCCGATCTGCCCGCAGGTCTACAGAAAGTTCAGGTTGACGCTGGCGAGTATATTCTAAACAGAGCAGACCCCCCAAACGAAAAAAACAGCAAGCAATTACCCATAAGATTACGCGCAAAACCAGACCCTGAGGACGAGCGGTATCTTGCAGACTCACCATTACTTGGAATCAACGACCTTGCAATAACTGGATTGATTGCACGACTAAACATCAATCCACTAGCTACCCGTTGGGATATTTGTTGCAAGGTTAATACCTTTGTGTTTGAGTTCATTCGCAACAAGGGGCTAGACGTAGGCTTTGCGACAGCCTTAGAAGTGGCAAGGAATCCAAGTGGGGATTGTACTGAACACACTGTTCTGGCGGTAGCCCTGCTTCGTAGGCTGGGAGTTCCTGCACGAGCCACCTTTGGATGGGCTGGTACGGATGATAGTAATGAAATCATCTTGGGTCTCCACGCATGGGTGGAGGCTAAAATTGGCCAAGACTGGATTCCGCTAGACCCTACCTTCGACCAAGCTCCAGCCGGCACATTCCGTGTCCCGTTGAGTAACTCAGATTTAAGTTCTATTGCAGAAATTAATTGGGGGACAGGCGCGATACCCGTATTATCAAATATCGCTCTTGTAATAACTGTTTCCCCGCTAACAATATCAGAAAATGAGATCAACATCGACGACATTAACTTGAGACTGCTCACCGGGAAGTGGATATGCTCTGACGGCAAGTACTTCATTTTGCATCCACAATTGGGCAATATTATTGTCTCTGGCAGTTCCAGACGAATCGACCCTCCTGATTCTAAGCTAATCCGCGTCCCCGGCATGACTTCTGTTAGGTTTTCCAAGTCGGCAACCCGCCTTGCCATCGACTGCGGAAAAAACAGGTGGCTTTATCTTGAAGGCTTGACCGAGGTCTCTGCAATGAGACTACTGAAAGTGCTAAAAATTAGCTATACCAATGTGTAGCGGGGAAAGCTATTATCTACTGCATATTATTGTCGTACACTAAAGTTAGATTAGTGTTGGTAGCTATTAGCTCAAGTAAATCTTCTCGGTTGAATGGCTTCGCAAGGTAGGCATTGGCCCCAGTTTCCATAATATTATGGCGGTCTTCGTGAAGGGCACTTGCAGTTACAGCAATAATGGGTACCATGCTTCCCCTGGGTGTACCCTTTATCCGCCTAATTGCTTCATACCCACTCATTTCTGGCATCCTCATGTCCATGAGGATAAGGTCAGGATTCCATGCTTCAAATTCTACAATGGCCTCTCTTCCGTCAGCCGCGCCCCGCGTTTCTATACCGAGTGGAACTAAAATACTGTTAATCAGGAAGCGATTTACTCCGCTATCGTCTACCACTAATACCCGTATCGGCTCTTTAGTCTTTTTTATTCCCGTAATGCGATGTGTCGCTGGCTTTGTAGGCTCCTCGTTGGAATTGCTAATTGGAATACAAAAACTAAAGCACGAGCCTTTGTCAACTTGGCTCTCTACAGAAAGTTTGCCACCCAGTATCTCAATAAAGTTCTTGGAAATAGCCAGACCTAGCCCAGTTCCCCCTGTGTCTTCATTTGTACCAAACTGCTTGAAGGCATCAAATAGCTGAGGCAGGTCTTCTTCAGAAATACCAATGCCTGTGTCATGAACCTCAAACGCTAAGTAAGTCAGGTTGTGATTTATTAATTCGGGACTATCTTCTAGTGCCACTGCATTAGCGATAACTGTAACGCCCCCTGATTTTGTAAATTTCAGGGCGTTTCCAATCAGGTTAATTAGCACCTGTCGTAGTTTCCCTTCGTCCCCGAGGACAACTTTTGGCAGATTTTCATTTATGTCAAATTTGAGGAACAGACCCTTTTTGTCTGCACGGAATTGAAATAATTCTCTTAGCCCGTCGAAAAAACCGGCCAGGCGGAAAACAGTCTGTTTCAAGCCTGTTTTGCCAGCCTCAATCCTGGAAATATCCAGGATGTCATCAAGGATATTCAACAGATGCTTACAACTAGTGCAAATGTTACCTACGAATTTGGCCTGCAATTCCGAGAGGGAACTATCTCTTTCGAGAACCCTGGCAAATCCAAGGATGGCATTCATGGGTGTCCTTATTTCGTGGCTCATATTTGCCAAAAATTCGCTCTTTGTCTTGGCAACTTCCAGAGTCTTTTTCCTTGCTTTAATCAGTTCCGCTTCGGCTTCAAGGTTAGTAGATATCTCTTCAAAGCACCCTATGCCACCGATTACTGTACCACTGTAATCACAGAATGTATCTGAGTGCATAGAGATACTTAAAGTCTTCCCGTCTTTGTGTTTTATTTGTGTAATTTTATGCCTGGTGTGTTTACATATGTTGCAACTACGCATGTCACATGTTGAAAAGCAGTCAGGCATAGACAAAAAGGAGCACTGTGAACCAATGGCTTCTTTTGGAGTATAACCAGTCAACTCAGAACAACGGTCATTCCAGGAAGTTATTTTTCCACCGGCATCTACGCTAAAAACTGCACTTGGAGTGACACTAAAAAGAAGCTCTGCCCATTCTTTTGCCTCGGCGACTTGTTCTTCGGCCAAATATCTTTCCTGCGCGAGTAAACTGCTGGATATTCGTAAGTATAGTATTAGCAATACAGCAAATATTATCAAGACGGAAACCAGACACAGCATTATTTGAACGTGACTTGGGAAAGGCACCAATTCAATCGTATCCCATCGACCCAAAGCGTCCCGTAAATGTGGAGTCTGCACTCTGATCACGTCATGGCGCTTGCCGTCATACTTCACAGTTGGAAGATCAAATTGGTAATCAATTGTACCGAAATCCTGACCGGGCACGCCGACACTTTGGCTTATTGAATTACTTTTTTGGAATTTCTTATTGATCCATCCAGATTTGTTGGAGCAAATAACCACTCCATCCGGGCTGACAAATAGGATAGGCAGTCTAAAAGTTTGTGATAGAAAGGCGTCTATTATAATAGGATCAATTTTTACTACGCCCACGCCTATCACGCGACTGTCAGTTCGGCCAGTAATTTTTTCTCGAATTGGACTAGCAAAAACTATTCTGCGTCTCTTGGGCTCTACTTCTGGATAAGTTATACTGCGACCTTCAATAGCTTCTTGAAAATACTGGGAAAAAGCAAGGTTTTTTCCAGCCAGGTCTTCAGAACTATACCCTCCCGGTGGCGTGTTGGTGACAACGTTCCCATGTGTATCCAATATAAATACAACTTCAGCATTTAATTGGTTTTTGACTGATGTTAAAGAAGAAAGAGTCGCCGAACCACTCTGACCATTTCTCAACAGAGTATTTCTAATGGTATCGGAAGTATTGCAGAAAGTCTCTAGCACCGAAGAATAGCGCATCGCAGAATAATTGGTTTTATCTAAACCAAGTAGTTTGTGGTCAAGCTCTCGTATCGAATTGTTCCGAAAAAATTGTGTGTACGATGTAGAAATATATCTCACCGCTCCGATTGACAGAACGACCCATACTAGCAAAAGAACAAATGCTATTCTTTTCAGATAAGCATTTCTTTTTTGTTTTGCCACTTGAGAGTCGTATATCACTTTGATACCAAACAATTATCGAAAAAACCTGTTGTTACTGCGGTGAAGACAATGACTTCCAATGACCATCTGTAAAATCTGGAAATTCCTGAGGTGCTCCATTTTTTGTTACGCTGGCCACGCTTAATGGGAAAGGGGCACTCCATGCCGCGGCATCATATACGTCAAAATCAGGAGCAAGTCCCTGCTTCATGCACTGGATTAGTCGATAATTCATTATGAAGTCCATCCCGCCATGGCCACTCTGACTAGCTTGAGCTTCCAATTCTATCCATAGTGGGTGACCATATTTTTCTTGCCAAGGTGCCATGTCACTGTCCCATCTGTGTTCCCTGGTGATGCCATCAACGTGTATGCGAGCAGGGTAATCAGCAAAACAGCCTTTGCTACCTTGGATCAGATTGTGGCGACTATATGGGCGGGGAGTTACAACATCATGTTGCAACATGATGGTGCGTCCCATAGCAGTCTTGATTATGCTTGTATTCATATCCCCACAAAGATATTTTTCTTTGCGTCTTGGGTCTGATACTTCAAGTTTTTCATTCAAATACTCAGAAAGAGATGCCTCAGGTGAACTGTAGCTAACAAGGCTTGCGAGCCGATCGCCCTTGTGGATACCCATATACCAGCATACCGGCCCCAAGCCATGAGTAGGATAAAGGTTGCCGTCAAATCTGGTATGCATCGGTCTCCGCCATGGGCCAACATTGGTTTTGCTCATATACCACGGGGTCCGTAGGCAATGAATATATGCGGCTTCTCCGTGGGTTATAGTCCCAAAAACTCCTTTTTGAACCATATTGAGCACCATCATTTCGGTTCGACCATAGTTGCAATTTTCCATCATCATGGCATGTCTACGAGTCTTTTCTGAAACTTGCACCAGTTGCCAACAACCCTTTAGGTCGATAGCCGCCGGCACTTCTATCGCAACGTGGGCTCCACCTTCCATTGCGGCTACGGCATTAGGTACATGTAGCTCCCAAGGAGTTACAACAAAAATTAAATCTAAATCTCCCCTCTTGCAGAGATTTTTCCAATCATTTTCATCCTTACCGTAAATGGCTGGTTCTTTTTGACCCGCGGCAACTATGCGTTGTTTAGCGGCTTCAGTTGAGTAGCGTCCAGAATGTTGAATGTCACAAATGGCCACAATTTCAACATCAGGAATATTTGTAAAATCACGGACGTGCGAAGAACCACGCTCACCCAAACCAATGATTCCAAGCCTAATTTTTTGGTGTTTTTGAAATGGCACACCCATCATTGTTTTTGCGTTGGCTACTTTTTGATTTTTAGGCTCAGTGTTGAAACCTATATTTGATGCCCCTGCCACTGCCACTCCCGTCAGGGCGGAGCCTTGGAGAAAGGAACGTCTAGTCATACCGGTGTTAGTCATACGTATCTCCTTTAGAAACGGTTGCACAGAGTAATTGTATTACTGTCCGCAGAATTCTTCAACAAAATCTAGGTAATCTCAACTCCATGAGGTGATGAAAATGGCTCGAAAAATATTTATACCAAGTTGCACCCATACGGGAGTAACTTGGTATAACGGCAATGCGAAAGCAGTGCCCGCAAGTTTTTGAAAATACGGGCTTTGCTCGTGTTTGCAAAAACTTTTGCGCTTCGCGTTTAATCCCGATTAAACGCAACCTAGTATTAG
>WRHW01000024.1 GCA_009783055.1 Holophagaceae bacterium | reverse complement strand
ACAACAGCCCAGACACCAAACCAAATCGGTGTTGCCAACAGAAAGGATGCGATTGCAACCAACAAACAAGCTAATTCGGTCGAGACTTCAGCGATTACATGGTTAGAGGCATTACCGCTATTACCTTCAGCGCAAACTAGTTTGTTTCCAACTTTGGCACCGCCGTTAATAACCGACCCCAACGACGACTATTTCCAAAAAATCCAACTCACACTGCATCCGGTGCCTTCATCGGGAATCCAAACTTCATTATCTGATTCAATCTCGCCTATTCGAGCGGACATCGAGCCTGAGGGTTTGTTCACGGCTGATCCGCTAGACCATTACGAACTTGACCTGCTGTGGCCTGTTGAGACTCGCACCATCAGTTCAGCATGGGGACCACGAATCAGGACTATCACCGTAGTTATTAAGACATCCGCGGGAAATCGTCGCGTCCGCAGGACATATGACGGAACTCACAAGGGCATCGACCTCACTGCACCTAAAGGACACAGCGTTTTTGCAGCGATGGACGGTCGTGTATCCGTGGTGGGAAGAGACCGCAAACTGGGATTTTTTGTAAAAATTGACCACGGCAATGGTATCGAAACTCTTTATGGACACAACAGTAAAAATCTTGTGGCTGTGGGAGATGTAGTACTCCGTGGCCAAATAATTGCCAGAGTTGGGAGTACTGGCAATTCGACCGGCCCGCACATCCACTTTGAAGTAAGGATAAATAACCAACCGGTGAACCCTGCACCCTGGCTAAACGACACAGAAGAGTTATCTGGTGATATTATTGCTTATAATGAAAAATTTCGGCTGAGTGGCAATAGGGCTCAGTAAGAATGGTTGGAATTATCGTTACACTTGAACTTATGCCCTAATCATCGCACTCTAATAATCGTATAGCTTTCGGTTTTGGATGGCTCTCAAGTCGTGTATGATAGGCTTTGTGTCCTAATTGTATGAGGTAGGGATGGTTTTCACAGAATTCAGAAAAACCCTTAATATTCTTATTACTGTCTTTGTAGGCTTTTTTGTTCTGGGCTGCGGTGGCGGCAGAAATCAGACAGATGATTCTGCTGCCAGAACAGTAACCGGAACAATAACCTATACACGGTTGCCGATAAAAGTAGACAACAATGGATATCCACTCGGCCTGGATTCACAGGACAACGCCGAAATACTGCCGCTGCGTGGTGCTTATGTCCGTGTGGTCTGCTCTAAGGAAGAGACCATGCCTGATGACTCAAAAGTCGAGGTTTGGTACGTTTATGATTGGGATTACACAAATTCTGAAGGCGAATACACCGCCTCTTTACCCGATGATGACACGATTCCAGCTTATGTCGAAGTTCAAAGCGTGTTTAACAACTACGGCTATTTAGTCCGCATTATCGCAGACCCGGATGGCATCAACAGCCAAATCCCCCAAGCTGACAGGGTCATTTACTCGATGCGGAAAGGGATTGATGGTTCTGCACCGTTTGACAATCCAATGCCTGCAGCCACCGTGGAAGGCAAAGTTGAACTGGATATTGAAATCGGCCTGGATGACGGCTGGTGGATCACCCACCCATCCGAACAACATGCTCAGTCGGCACAGCTTGAATTTTATGGAACTGGTAGTAAAGTTGCGGCAATCATTGACACACTCTACACTGCATCAACGCTAATTGGCAATCCAACACCAGGTGCAACGCTCGACCTTCACTATCGGCAAAATATCACAGAACCTTTTGGCACCTATGTTGAATATGATAGGGCAAGATTCCCACTGGCTTACGAACCGTCTAGTTCTACAGGTGGGGGTGTTTTGCACTTTTTTGGCAGCGTAAGAGGCGGCCCAGGCGCAGAAAACGACGATGCCTGGGATCAAGGTACCCTGCTTTCGATGATGGCAAGAAACTCGATGAGAGGCACGCAAATTCCAGGACGTTTTCAGTTTCCTCCCAAAAAATATTCTGATATCAGCGATGGCAGAAATCAGTCAATCATCTCCAGCCTTCAACCTACAATGGCGATGGCAGAGGGGCTTCCAGATGCCATTGCTGCAATTGTCTTAAAAACTCCGTTCCTTACTTCAGGGTCTGGGACTGCGGTCAAGGATATTCGCAAAATTACTGAGCTGCCCCAAGATATATATTCCAGTCCTGCAATCACAGCTTTTACTTGGGAGGTGGCGCTGAAAGCGAATAGCATAACTGCACCTGGTGAACCGGATACCTGGGAAAAGATTGAACCGAATTCAATTCCCCATTTTTATTCATTACAATCCGAAATTTATTACGACGAAGAATCTGAGTATTCGGAAATTACTGACCTGCCAAGTCTATTCACCCAATTAAAGCGTTTGTCCGAGATATCAGGTTCTTTGGACTCGGTTGATTTGACCGAAATATTTACAGATAATGTCATAACCCAGATGGCAACTCCGTTTTTTGGCGAAATATGGCCAAGGCCTATCGAAGGCCCTCTCAGCAACTTCATTACGGACTGGGGCCTAGACCCCAATTCAGCCACTGATGCCTTGCCCAGCTTTACCCTCAGCATGTCTGACTCTGTCGCAGATGCCGAGGGGAATTTTTCAAACTTAACTTACAAAGAAAATTTTTCTGCAAAAATACGTCTCAGCAAAGACGTGGCTTACCGATTATCAGTTATTCCAGATCCCCCTCTTCCAACTGGAGCATCCATCGAGGTCAGGATCGACGGAAATGTGCTTTCTTCCTATCTTTTCGACTCGTCTTCTCCCGATCCAAAAAGAATAGTTTTAATCGGCGACTCTGATTATGCAATTGCCTATCTTTTGGATTTCAGTCTTAAAAGCTCCAAGGTCAAAATCGCAGGTGACACAATAATAAACGTACGCCTGGACCCTGCCTATTAATGCAGCCTCTGAGACAAGTTGTTGGCATAAGGGGTGGACGATGGACATCAAGCCTGCGTTAGAGTTCCTTCAGCAACACATCCCATTTATTCCAGAATTGGCGATAGTGTTAGGTTCTGGCTTGGGGTCGCTTGCCCAATGTCAGGAGGCAAAGAGCGGTACCGAGATTAGCTTTCAGCAGCTTCGTGGATTCCCTGAACAATCAGTAATTGGACATTCAGGGAAAATGTTTTTTTGTGAATTTGAAAAAAAGAAAGTGGTAATACAAGCCGGACGGTTTCATTATTACGAGGGCCATCCGATGTCCCTCGTTGTTGCTCCAATGAGGTTATATGGCCGCCTTGGAGTAAAGACTGTTTTGCTCACTAACGCTGCAGGCGCACTAAGCTCTGACAAACAAGTTGGATCGCTGATGGTAATCAGAGATCATATTAACCTTCAAGGCACCAATCCACTCATTGGCCCAAATGTTAAGCCTGGCCCAAGATTTCCAGATATGACTTCACTCTATGACCGCGACTTGAGGCAACAATTGATTGCAGCAGGCTCAAAATGTAATTTGATGCTGGGTGAAGGTGTGTATGTGGGAGTTACTGGGCCAAGTTTTGAAACACCTGCAGAAATCAAAGCCTTTCGCACACTTGGAGGTGATGTTGTGGGGATGAGTACGGTTCCAGAAGCAATAGTTGCCAAACACGAAGGGATGCTCGTTGCCGGGATTTCATGTGTCACCAACATGGGTGCCGGCATATTGAATAAGACTATCGACCACAAGGATGTACTGGATATTTCGGAAACGATTAGTGCGTCATTTGAACGTGTAGCACGGGAGTTTATCAGGGAAATAGCGTATTGAAACGCATAAATGTTTTCAGTGGTTTCCTACACCAAATGTGTTCCAGACGACAAAAACTTTAACAATACATCATGTTTACCCCATCGCATGCAGACTAGACCCCATAATTATTGATTTGATTGATGGTATAACGCCTTCTTTGTCTGAACCAAGTGTTTGTATCGAGGCATGAACATCGAATCCAAGAGCAGCGATTCCACTTTGCAAATTTGGCAGTTCTTTCTCAATAAGATGTGGAGACTCCGTCCAAATTTTGACCGCAAGCCTTTTGCCAGATGATTCCATACCAATCCTGGTTTCGCCAAGAATAGAAAAATTCACCGCCAAAAGCATACGAAAAGTGCTGGGATTTTTATTTTCAGCTTCGTTAGCCTCTTCCTCTTCAATCCACATTTCCATTGAACGATTAGACAACCACGGCAAGGGCAATTGAAAATAATTTACGCCTTCTCTGGCTACAATTGTATGAAAAAGTGCATCCTTGGGGGATATTGATTGGTCCACAAGTGCCTTCATACTGCCCTTAAGCCACGCTTGCCACGTCTGCGGCTTATCAAGGGGAGGCTCAATCGTTTTATTAGCAGCTTGCCCAACAATTGAATTTGTATTTCTATCAATTCTGAGAGATTCTCTGTTTTGCTTAAAGGAATCTGCAACTTCTTGATATTGCATTTTAGTTGATTTTGTTAGTATGAGCTGATCCACAATGCTACGAAACCATGACGAAATATCGTTTTTTTCTCCCATAGAGAACGTTTGTTGAGAATTAAAATGCTCAAATCGAAGCAGATAGCTAATTCTGTCAGCAAATGTAATCGACAACAATTTTTCATTAATATTACTATTACTCAACCCTGATGTTGATTCGGTTGAATTATTCCTGCTCGCATCATCATTATTCAAAACAGAACCCAATCCGCTTAGATCAGATAGGTTTGACTTCTCAACACCTGCATCCACTGAAAGAATACCCTTTGCTGCTAGAAAAATGCCTCGCTCACCATTTAACACTGATTCCGCGATCTGCTGCGGAGTTGATCCAATAGGCAACTGTGAAATAACAGTAACCAATTGACGCACCAAGGGTGGAGTCGATTCCAGCAAGGAAACCAGATTTTTATCAATATTGGCATTGGCACCTTGATTAATAATAAAGGTTGCTATATCAATTGGCTTTGTTTCTGGAGAGTTGAAAATGGCCAAAGCAATAGCTCTCCTGATGGAAGCTGGTAAATTTTCAATTGCCTGCACCACTTTTTGAAAATCTGAAGCAGTAATCTGGCCTCCATTATTGACTTCTGCGGTAACTCCCAGGAGACGATCGCCCTCTAGCTGAAACGACATTGCCAATTCATGCAACAGCGTTATTATTTGACGTATTTCGGGCTGAGTATTCTGAAAAACACCCTTTTCGATATTTGAACTAGCTGAGCCAACAGCTCTATGGTAAATATTTTCTGAAATATCTTTAGCCCCAGCCTCAGAGTTGCCCAAAACAACAGCCGCTGTGTCTTTTCTGATAGAAATTGGCATATTTTCAATTACCTGGGTCAATTTTTGCGAGACCATTCTTTCATTGACTACTAATGATCCATCCCCGGCAGTGCTAGACAAATCTGAGAAATGCCTGTTAATTATTGGTCGAGCCACTTCTAGCATTATGGTGATTATTTGTCGTATTGAAGGCGATGTCAACTCAAGTTTTGGACTAAAATCGACACCAATATTCGAGCCATTTATTTTATTGATCAACAACTCAGCTATATCTCCAGGTTTAGCTCCTTGAGAACCTGATAGGGCAAATGCAATTTCTTTTTTAATGGAAATTGGCATATTTTCAAGTATTTGCAACAATTTCGTGCTAGCGAATTTATTGTTTGCTTCTTGAAAAAAATCCTTTCCAAATCCTTTAGCTAGATTATTGCCGTCAACACCAAACTCTCCAAATATTGCTTTGGCTATTACATTTGTATCTTCAACAACACTTCCAACAAATAGTTTTGACACATTATTTCGTAAATCTTCCGGTAGTTGTTTTAAGGCTATTTGTATTTTTCCAAAAATATCCATTAAAATATTTTTTTCAAATGGTTCTCTATTTGCCTCGTTTATTGCCCGTCCTAATATAGATAAAAATTCAGATCTGAACATATCTTTCAAATTGGATATCTGATTAAGGTTTTTTTCAAGCAATGGTGAACTGGAATCAAACAACTTGGCCAGTGCATATGCCAAATCCTTTATCAATGTTTCTGCTAATGGCACTGCTTTTTGTTCATTACCTAGTAATGCTACATTACTAGCAACTTGTTTTTCTGCATCTAACAATTCACCTTCAAATAACGATGCTATAGGCTCAAAGTGTTCAATAAGGCTCTGCACGATGTTGATTGGAGCATTGTCCTTTAGACCAATGAGCCTCGACAACAAATACCGGGTGGAAACCGGAAGCGCATCTATAGCTTGCTGAATCTGCAACTCGCTTGGTAGCACAAGCGAAGAAAAGAGTCTCGCAAGCGGAGCCAAGGTTTCTGGCATTTTTGAAGCCTGTAGCTGTTGGATCAATATATTTGCCTCACCTCGTATCAAGGGTCCAAGAATTGAAGCTGGAGAGGGAGGCGTGGCTTCAAGAATTTGGAGACGGATAATACCATCCTGAATGGATACCTTAACTTGAAGCTGTGTCATCTCGGGGAAAGGAATGCTCCCCTGTGCCGCAATAGTTTGGCCGGAAGGGAGCTGTAATTTCACACCTTCGGTTCCATTTTTTACTAACAAAACAGAAATGGTCTGTCCAACCGATGGCAGAACCCTATCGTAGCCTAAACTCGCAGGAGAGGCTGACACTATGTGCGAAGTACCGGTATTCGACCAAACTGGGGCGACTCCAACCATAATCCTGCCCCACAGAAAGGCTATAACTGGAAATGATGCTTGAGAATACCCGCCATTTCCTGAATCGGGGCAACAATATCAACACACCCCAATTCAACCGCCGCTTTTGGCATTCCGTAAACCACACAACTCGACTCTGCTTCAGCAAGGGTGTAAGCCCCTTTTGACTTTAATTTCTTCATCCCCTGCGCTCCATCAGCACCCATCCCTGTAAGAATAATAGCCAATATTTGGGAATTACATGCGTCGAATGCACTTTGGAAAAGCACATCAACACTGGGCCGGTGTAAAGTTGAGGAAGGTTCCGGGTTCAATTCGATCACATAATGACCCAATTGACTACGGACATGCATGTGAATACCCCCGGGAGCTATGTAGATATGCCCTGGTTGAGGGATATCTCCGTTTGATGCTTCCTTAACCTCAAGCTGACAGATGCCATTCAGTCTTTCGGCAAAGGGCCTGGTGAAAGAGGAAGGCATATGCTGGACGATGAGCAACGGCACAGGCAGGTTTTTCGGCAAGTAGGGCAAAAAATCCTGCAGTGCTTTTGGTCCCCCCGTGGAGCAGCCGAGCACAATAATTTCTGCCCTGGGTTGGGCAGGTAACGTAGTGGCTCCTGATTTCGGAGAAACAGCCATGACAGGAGCTGATGGTGTTTTGATCGGATGTGGGATGCCTACTCGCGGTGGAGCTTGACCAGCATACGGTTGAAGGTGTCGATGGGTCTTGAATTTGGGACTATGGGCCAATCTTTTTACTTTTTCCAGTAAATCGTTTTGGAAACTTAATGCATCACCATCAGTCCCATCTAGCTTTTTTTCTTTTGGAATAAAGTCCAAGGCTCCTAATGCAAGCGCGTCCAGAGTAGCCTTTGCCCCTTCGTGAGTCAGGCTTGACACCATCAATACAGGCATGGGGAACTCGGCCATTATCTTCTTAAGGCACGTAAGCCCATCCATTTTGGGCATTTCAATATCGAGGGTCAAAATGTCTGGTTTTAAAATCGGAATTTTTTCCAAAGCATCTAAACCATCCCTGGCAGTACCCACTACATGAATGTCTTCAGACATCAGCATTCGCTCCAAAGACTTTCTCATGAATGAGCTATCGTCAACTATCATCACTCGAATAGGTTCAGCCATAATCATTAGTCCTGAAAAGCTTGCTGTACAAAAGCTATTGCGTTTTCAACTTCATCATCAATTCTGAATGTAAGGTACTCTAAGTCTGGAATGCTCCCTGAAATACTGGAAATCATTCCCTTTAGGTTATTGTCAGCACTCAAGTTCAAAACCAGTTTTTCATCTAATAAACCATTGGGAAGCCTTGTTCTAACCAACAAATCACAGTAATGGATTATGTTTGGTAAAAAAGCTCCAGGTTTTGGATCGTGATGGTCTCGGATTACCTCAGTAATGCTGTCATGGAATTTCCACTGAACGGCTACCTGGGCTCCGACTTCTACGTGTGTAGTGTTGAGATACTTCCTTTCAGCTTCCAATTCTTCCTCGCCAGTTTTAATAGCATTCAGAACCGGAGCATACTCCTCGTGGAAACACCTGTCCAAAACAATCTTTCCTATGTCATGCAGCAAACCAGCCAAAAACGCAGTTTCAGCAACTGCAAAGCTCTTGAGATACCCGCAAACAGCCTTAGCAATCAAGCCGACGGCGGTCGAATGTTGCCAAAGATGAACCACATCCAGCGATTCACTAGCCTTATAGTTGCGAATAACAGCGACCCCTCTGCTCAGATTTACGATCGCATCCATGCCCAGCCTTTGAATAGCTGTTCGCAAGTCAGACGCGAAATTGTCAGCTGCCAGAAGAGAAGAATTCGCCAGCCTCAAAATACAGGAAGCCAAGGCCGGGTCTTTTACCAGAATCCTGTAAACATCATCCAAAGTACTACGCTCATCCATCGCTATTTCGCCCAAGGCGAACACAGAGGCAGGAAGGCTTGGTAGCCCATTCACACGCTGCCGGATGAGATCAAGCGTAATCATTTTTATTAAAACCCCGTAACGAAAGCTTTGTCCTGCTCAATACACTCAAAAACCACGTCTGTCTGAGAAGCATAAGCCTCTTTAGAAATGCCTGCCCGCTCTAATGCCTCATTTTTAGCATCATCAAATTTGGTGGGCGTTTTCAGGCCCTTCCCCATCTCAAGCGCGAAAATATTCCCCAAGGAAACGTATGCAGCCAACACAATACTTTCTGCATCGGCATTGCCAGGACTGTGATGCCACCGAACACTTTGAGTAACGGTAGTGGGAAGATTCCAGGATTCCAGCAATGCACCGCCAACCATAGCGTGATCAAAACCAAACGCATCGACTTCAGCTTTTAGTACATCGACCGTTTCGCCGCAATAGCATGAATTGGCAATTTTTTCATACTTTCCAGGAAACTTGAGATCCAGAACAGATTTACCGATGTCATGCAACAAACTACCCAGAAACACTTCATCATGCGCTGGAAATCGGAAGACTTTTGCCAGCGAGCTTCCAGCCAGGGCAGAAACAAGAGAATGTTCCCAAATAACCGTCTTGTAAAACCCCATCGAGCTTTTCATATAAAAGTCTTTTGATATGGATGCTATTACTGCACTTTTAACAGAATTGAGTCCCAGGGTCATGATAGCCTGGGGCAAAGTCCTAATGGCTCTCATTGAACCGAACATCGCAGAATTAGCGATCTTGAGCATCTGAGCAGCAAGTGCCTGGTCAGACGCGATCGCTTGCTGAAGTTCACTCAAAGAACAGTCCATGTCTGAAGTCAACCTTAAGACCTGAGTGGCAATGTGGGGGATCGGAGGGAGGTTCCCCAAATTTTCAACTAGCTTTTTTGCATCAATCTGTTGCATAGTTCATTATCCCCAAATACACATAGACATTTGGCTACCCATTCTTTCTGTAGCCAGTGGCCATGCTGAAGTGGACAAGCTCAAATCCAGATGCGTATGCACTTATTGATTCGCTGTGCCCTACCATCAGATAGGTTTTTGGAAAAAGCTGCTCGTAAAATCCATTGATGACTTTTCCCTTAACGGCATCATCAAAGTAAATCAAAACATTCCGGCAAAATATCACATCGAACATCCCCAACGTCCGATAATTCTGATAATCAACCAGGTTGAAATTTTTGAACGTGACCATTTTTTTTAATTCAGGCTTGACCTCAAAGATGTCGTCACCCTTTTGATCAAAATGGAGTTGGAGTCTGGCAGGAGTCAAATTTCGCAGCGTATAGCTGCCATATTGACCAATTGTTGCAAGATTGAGAACCCGTTCACTAATATCGGTGGCAATAATCTCAATTGTCATACCGCGCAATACCGAATCTTTTGCCTCTGCACATACCATCGCCAACGTATACGGCTCTTCTCCTGATGAACAAGCTGCAGACCAAAGGCGAAACCTATTGCCACCTCTCTTTTTGGCAATCGCAGCGACCTCGGGAAGTACCAGCTTTTGAAAAGCCTCTATCTGCGGCGGATTCCTCCAAAAGCTGGTTTCATTTGTTGTAACTTCATTGAACAGGTACTTAAGCTCGTCAATCCCCAATTTCCCCTGAAGGAGTTTCAAATATTCCCCATAAGATGCCAACGAAAGTTCAGAAATTCTTCTACTCACACGGGTTTCAAGGAAATATTTCTTCGTCTCGCGAAAGTAAATACCTGATCGGTTATATACAAAATCTCTCAAGGCCACAAAATCCTGGGAACTCATTTGCACACTGGAACCAGACCCGATCATTTACCCCACCCGGTATCGTAACATCTTCTTACCTGCCACTAACGAGAATACCAAATTGCCATGCTCCTTTCAACCACTGGAAGTGGTATTGCTAATCCCGTACCAAATACCTCTTGTGACACAATCCTTCCAGCAGTTTTTTTCAACTCTCAGCACCTGTCACTCCCTCATTGCTATTATAGCCCAATCAATCTACTCCTAACTCATTTCTTCCGCTATTTTGTCCACACAAGACAAAGTCATGTAAGGTACCAAATTGCTGTGTCTCCAAAAATTCTATCCAATCGCCCACTCTTGCAAAAGCTAATTACCAATACTACCACAATTTCAGTGTAAAATTATGTGTCATTCGGTTGCATTGGTTTGGAAAACACCAGCGAAACAACCCCATGGTGCATCGTTGTGACCCCTTGCACAGATACGGGGGCCGATACTCACATGATAATAGTGTGGAATATCTGGCAAGTTGTATTGTCAGGTTGTTTTGTAACCTTTTTTTGGAGTACCTATGGCACAGAAGGCGGAACGCCCAAAACCATATCTGGTTCCGGAATATTGTAAAGGATGCGGTCGCTGCGTAGGTGTTTGCACAAAAGGTTGCATTACCTTCAGTGAAGAGATAAACCATCAGACGGGCATTGCTCCAGTGAAACTTGATCTTGAAAAATGTAATTCATGTGGACTCTGCATTGACGCATGCCCAGAACCATTTAGCCTATTGGCAGTCGAAAGTGGCGAGACGGTTGACTCGAAGAACCCCGCAAAACTATTTCTCGACAAGAAAAACGATGCGATAAAGCCTATAGCAATCGCAAACCAAGAAATCCCAATGCCAAAAACTGAGCCCATGGTGATCAAAGGCAATTATGCCGCCGCAATTGGGGCCATGATTGCTGGATGCCGCCACATGTACGGATATCCAATCACCCCTTCTACTGAGGGTGCAGAACTCATGGCTAAGTTCCTTCCAAAGATGAATGGATGGTATTTACAGGCGGTTTCTGAAGTTGCCACAATCAACCACATGTATGGAACTGCAGGAGCAGGGCTCCCAACTATGACCTTCACTTCTAGTCCTGGTTTTTCACTAATGGTTGAGGGCATAAGCTACATGGTTGGTGCCGAACTCCCGTCTGTCATCGTAAATGTAATGCGCGGCGGGCCAGGTCTGGGAAATATTGCTCCTGAGCAGTCCGATATCAAGTTTGCCTGTCGTGGCCTCGGGCATGGAAATACACACGCAATTTGTCTGACTCCAAGCACCCCGCAGGAAGTACTTGACCTGACTATTGAGGCTTTTGAACTGGCATTCAAGTATCGAAACCCTGTAATCATTCTTCTGGATGGATATTTGGGACAAATGACTGGAAAGGTAAATCTGCCAACCCACCTTAATAAACCTGGAATACCCGAATGGGCCGTTTATGGTGACAGGGCACACAGAGGTAATTTGATTAACTCGATTGATTTGGCCGAACCAGATCTTGAAAGGCGAAATGAAAAAATTTGTGCCAAATACGCCACAATGAAAGCACATGCCAGAGCAGATAATTTTATGACAGATGATGCCGAGATACTGCTCGTAGCCTGTAATACTCCAGCACGAATCTCCAAGGGTGCTGTTCAGAATCTGAGAGAAGCAGGTGTAAAGGCGGGTCTGTTCAGACCCATAACAGTTTGGCCCTTCCCGGTCGAGCAGTTAAAAACATTACTACCCAAGACAAAGCAAATAGTAGTTGTAGAAGCTAGTGCTGGCCAACTGGAAGACGAGCTTCGGCTTGAACTCAATAAAGCCGGCGTTGAAAAGCTCCCAGAAATAAGGCATATCCGGCGAATGGGTGGCAACTTGCCTCAGCAGGCGGATGTTGTAGCCTACGTTAAGTCCATCGCAAAGTGAGGAGAATTTCAAATGTCAACAGCCTTCTACAACAAATTCGAACGACACTCAAATGGCGTTGGCCTCAAAGGACATAGTACCCACTATTGTGCCGGATGTGGCCATGGAATAGTACACAAATACCTGTCAGAGGCGATTTCAGAACTCGGTATACAGGATGATACTGTTATGGTCAGTCCTGTTGGTTGTTCTGTTTTTGCGTACTATTACTTTGATACAGGCAATACTCAAGCCGCGCACGGGCGCGCTCCGGCGGTTGCCATTGGCCACAAGTTAGCAAATCCCAAGGCCATGGTAATTAGCTATCAGGGCGATGGAGACCTGGCTTCTATTGGCCTTGCTGAAACTATCGCTGTTGCCCAGCTTGGTAGTCCCCTAACAGTGATTTTCATTAACAACGCTATATACGGAATGACTGGTGGCCAAATGGCACCAACTACCCTAATGGGGCAGACTACTTCTACCAGCCCGGATGGTAGAAAACAAATCAATGGCCAGCCAATCAAAATGGCAGAACAAATCGCACAACTGGATGGGCCGATTTATGTAGAGCGAGTTGCACTTTTTAGCCCAGCTGAGAGGAACAAAGCCAGAAAAGCAATCAAAAAGGCTCTCCAGCTTCAAAAAGAAGGGCGCGGCTACGCTTTTGTTGAAGTTCTTGCTGAGTGTCCGACCCACTTAAAAATAACCCCCGACAAATCGGAAAAATGGGTAAAAGAAAACATGGTGCCAATTTTCCCACTGGGTGTCAAAAAGGACGTGGACGTGGAGCCATGGTGGGACATAAAGGAGCCGATATTTGATAGTGAAAAAATATTGGGACTAATTGGCGGGACAACAGAAAAGACAGAACGTTTTTGTAAGGAGTTCCCATCCCACATACATCCGGCTGACATAAGTCTTAAACTCGCTGGGTCAGGAGGCGATGGTGCCCAAACTGCAGCCATCTTGGTAACTACCGCAGGAATTAATGAAGGGTTTGACGGGACGCACATCCCAGCATATGGCCCCGAAAGCCGTGGTGGCACATCTTATGCGGACGTACATATTGCAAAGACGGAGGTACTTAACCCTGCCAGTCCTCTCCCGCACATTCTTATTGCCTACAACGCTCCAAGCCTTGCAAAATTTGGATCGAGCGTGACAAATAACGGGTTCATCTTATTCGATAATTCCGTAGCCAAGGAATTTGAACCAGCCGATTCCAGTATCAAGGTAATTGGCGTACCTTTCGCAGAAATTGCCGCCGACCTGGGAAAGATGGTTGTCAAAAATATCGTAAGCCTGGGGGCACTTGCAGCTGCAACAAACATTTTTCCTCGTGAAACATTCCTGGCCACAATCAAACAGGCACTGAAGGACAAGGCATCCCTGATGCCTCTCAACGAGCAAGCCTTCGACCGTGGATACAAAGCCGCAAAAGATTGTATGCAGACCAAGGGTTATTAGCTGAAACGACCCTCATATTCAAGCAGTTCAACTTTTTGTAGCTGAACTGCTATGTGCTTATACCACCCGAATAAGTCTCAACTCTGTTTCGCCCCTTGTTTTTGGCAGAGTAAAGTGCTTTGTCTGCTTTGTCGATTATTTCATCTATGGACTGCCCTGCAACATCATCTGCTTCATCAAAACTACCAAAATTATAAATTCCCAGACTGGCAGTAACTTTAATTTGTCGATCGTCAAAAATTAAGTCCTTGTCCTGGATATTGTGTCTAATTCTTTCAGCAACTAGTTGGGCTTCAGCAATAGATGTTTCAGGCAGCAGTGCGATAAATTCTTCGCCCCCATAGCGACCAGGAAAATCAGTTTCTCTGAGTGATTTTTGTAGTTGCTCTGCTACCGCCTGCAAGACCAGATCGCCTACAAAATGGCCGTACGTATCATTGACCTTTTTAAAATAGTCTATATCTAACATGATAATTGAAAAGGTTTTTTTGTAGCGCCTGGAACGAGTGTGTTCTGCTATGGCTACTTCAAAAAAATGGTGTCTGTTAGGTAGGCCTGTCAACGTGTCGGTGATTGCAAGTAAACGATATTTTTTTTCACTTTCAATAAGACCTCTTCGGGTGTTATCAAGCTGTTCGACCATAGTGTTAAAACTGGATGCAAATTCGCCCATAAAATGAACGCGCTGAGTAAAATCGCCTCTTGACACCATTTTTGTTTGCCACGTCAGGTGCTTCAGGTTGGCGTGAAATGTTTTCAATACGCCCGCCATATACCCTTTCACTAGCAGCCTTTGTGACAAATCCCCATTCGCCATGGAGAGCATAAAACTTCGAAACTGTTTGACATCTTCAAATAGCTTGTTGTACTTTTTATCAAGTAAAACAATTGGCGGAAGGTTTTCAGGTATATGTTCCACGAGCAATAAATCGTGAATCGGCTTAAGGAAAGTTCCAAGGACAGATGAACCCTCGACTATTCTCAGGCAAGTAGCCATGATCTGGTGGAGGCAATCCTGTAATTCTTCAATACTGCTTTTTTCTAAAGCGAGTCTCAGCCTATCTATTTCATTAAACAATGACTCTCTAAAGCTATAGTCAGTCAATTAAATTATTCCACCAATTATGCAGAAATATTTGCCTCGAATCTGCAAGTTCTATCACCTGTACACCAACAGTCAACCTCTTTAACCTCAAAGCCTTTGCCTGTAAAGCACTCAAGCAGGCCTGCGATAAAGCCTTCATCGTAGGTGCAAATTTCGTAGTCCAATTCAGGAAGTCCCGAACAATCGAGGTCTTCTGAAACAGTAAAAACAAAAGATCCCTTTTCCAAATCAGATTCTTCAACACGGAGAACTCCGATACCCATAGAAAGAAGGCTATCCTGCAGTACCTTGATAAGATGTTCAAAGTCATTGATGTCGCCAAGCACGTTCTGATAAAAACACTGTCCCGCCAATTTTCCACTGTCGTAGAATATTTCATCGGCTTTTTCAGTTCCGAAATTCTGCTCCAGAATATCTCTGAAAGTGCCTTGCATCAGGCGATACACCTCGATCCGGGTTGTTGGACCCAAATTTGGTCTACCAAGACCGATGTCACCCAAAAGATCCCAGGAAAATTTGTATTTTCGATCCTGCATAAATATCCTTTCCGCTCAAAATTGTATGATAGTAGCAAATACTTATCATTCGTTAGTATTTTTTTGAAAAAATGATTTGTCATACCTAAACAATTCGCCTGGCCCGACATACGGTTCCTTCACTCAGTTTCTGATTGGTTATTTTCAAATTGAAGCCTGACTAAATTTGAGTAGATACCACCCCTATTTAGCAATTCATAATGATTCCCGCGCTCGACAACTGCCCCTTTATCCATAACCCAAATTTCATCGGCATCTCGAATAGTTGAAAGACGATGGGCAATTGTAAATGTAGTAAAATCTCGACTTACTTTGGCGAAAACTTCTTGTATGCGCTGCTCTGTTTCGCTGTCGATGTTTGAAGTTGCTTCATCCAGCAACAAAATTGCAGGGAAGCCGTACAACATTCTGGCAAAAGCCAATAATTGACGCTCCCCCGCTGATAAGCGCTGACCGCGCTCACCAACCTGAGTTTTTATACCTTGGGGAAGCCTTTCCAAAATCGAACTCAGCTGGCTTTGTTCCAAAACATAGGCTAAACGGCTAGAGTCTTTGGGCCTACCGAGCAAAATGTTATCTTCCAGAGTTCCACTGAAAATAAAAACGTCCTGAAGAACCAAGCCAAACAGTCCCCTATATTTCGATAAATTTAGTTCCTTGATGTTAATACCATCCAAAAGAACATTCCCTTCATGTGGATCATAAAAACGCATTAGCAGATTAATCATCGTACTCTTACCTGCTCCCGTGTGCCCGACTACGGCGATTCTCCTGCCCTTTGGTATCTCGCCGTCCATGTTCTTAACAGCATGGCGACCACCAGCCTCATAGGCAAAAGATATACCCTCGAAGCGTATTTCTTTTTCAAAAACGGGACATTTAGCATTGGTCATTTCCATTATTTCATCATCATTGTCGAGCAATGCAAAAATCCGCTCACTTGAAGCCATTGCAGTTTGCATCACATTATAACGCTCGGCCAGTTCCCTTATCGGTCGGAAGAAGCGACCTGATTGCTGTACAAACGCCAATAACAATCCCAAAGTCACGGCACCAATTTCAACCTTGTAACCCGCATAAAGAATGATAGCTGCAAGGGTCACAGATGTCAGGAACTCAACGACAGGAAAAAAAACAGAATAAGCCAGCACTGACCTCAGAAACGCTTCTAAATATCGAAGATTGAGTCTTTCAAAGTCGCCTCGGCTCTTATTTTCATTTGTGTTTAGCTGGACAAGGCTCATGTTGGAGAGGTGTTCTTGAAGATAGGCCTGGATAGCTGCATATCGCCCCTGGGTTTCACGAAATGCCTCCCCAGCTTTTCGCCTGAAGATTTCTGTTGCAACAAAAAGAAACGGCACTATAAATACCGCGATTGTTGCCATGCCTGGGTGCATTAGGTACATCCAAACCACTATCGCCACCAGTGATAGCGCATCTCCTATAACCGCTACAAAACCTGAGCTGAACATTTCATTTAAATTCTGGACATCCGTTGTCACTCTCGTCATCAGGCGGCCAACCGGATTGTGCTGAAAAAAAGACGTTGACCGGCGCATTAAGTGCCCAAAAAGCTGTAACCGCAAATCCAACATAGCTTTTTGCCCCACCCATCCCAGCAGGATTGATCTGGAAAGCTGAACCAAAAAAGACAAGCAAACAAAGCAAATAAAAGCAGTGAGTAATTGTCCCGCCCCTCTTATACTCCCTTGAGCTAAATGATGATCAATCAGCCTCCTGGTAAATTCAGAAGGCATGACCTCCAGTACCGCCCCGCTTCCCATCAGAACAAGAAGTATGAGCAGATGCCACAGATATGGTCTTAAATATTTTAGTAACCGAAGAATCAAAACGTGGCGCAGCGGTTTCTGATCCACCTGGTCGCTTTGAAAATACGATGAACTTTCAGTTTTCAACATATAATCAGTATTCCTTGAGCCGATTTGCAGTGTTGGAAATAATTCCCGTTCTGAAATCTGCTCTGGTATTATCTTAGTTCGCCATGGATGCAATTTTTCATATTTCCTAAGGAAGAATTTAATGCGCCAGCTAATTTGCCTCTTTTTTGCCATAACCTTGATAGCTCAATCATCTGTTGAGCAACGGTTCACAATGGATATCAATTACCTCGTCAGCCAAAAATTGGAAGGAAGGGAAAATGGCAGCAAAGGACTCCAAAAAGCAGCAGATTTCATTCAAAAGAGATATAAAAATCTGGGCCTGAATGTTGACCGACAAACATATCCTTTTGTCAATAACATCAAAAGGGCCAGTGCTTCATGTAGCCTGGCAGGGAAAACACTTGCCTTTGGCAAAGATGTGGAAATGCTGGGATCGAGCGGAGATGGAAACTTTAAAAAGGCTCCAATTCTTTTTGCAGGGTACGGATTGACAACAACTGCTTGGAACGATTTTGGGGGCATAGACCCCAAAGGAACCGTTGTAGCCATATCGCGCAAAATACCTGATATAAATGCAATCCGCGAAATTGCTCGATCGGATTTAGAACTGCATACCAGAATTCGGCGTATCGCAAATCTTGGTGCCATTGGAATTATTGTTTTGGAAGAAAAACAAACACCTGAATCTCTTAAGCGATTAGAAGGCCCACTTACTCATCCTGTCCCCGTGCTGAGCCTCCCAATGAATAAACTTGACGGACAGTGGGGCACCACAAAGGAATTAGTTGAATCTGTTACAGAGGGTCCAGCTACAAAGTTCTTGGCTGGCATGACTATGGATTTGAGTATTCGCACGCGCAGGGTTACAGTCAAACTACCCAATGTCATTGGCATTCTCCAAGGCTCAGACCCTGATTTGTCCAAAGAATACATAGTTCTTGGTGCCCACATGGATCACCTTGGAATGGGTGAGCGCAATAGCCGTGGCAGTGCTGGCCAGTTGCACCCCGGGGCTGATGACAACGCCAGTGGCACTGCAATGCTCATGGAACTTGCAAGACAGCTCAGGATTGCCCCGCCAAAACGTTCTGTGTTATTCGTCCACTTTTCTGGTGAAGAAGATGGTCTGCTGGGGAGCGCGCACTGGATTCAGTACCCGACCGTGCCCATTCCAAGAATCAAATTCATGGTCAACTTCGACATGGTTGGTCGCCTGGATAATACTAACCCAACCCTGCACGTAGGAGGCTTGGGTGCCACAAGCGCTACTCTGGAACAGTACCACAGCCTGGCCCCTGAAGGTATAGCCATCGGAGGCGACCTGGGCCTCGCTATGGGTGGGTCAGACCACATGAGTTTTGCAACAGCAAGAATACCCTCGTTTTTCTTTTTCACAGGTATCCACACTGACTATCACACTCCCAGGGACACAATCGACCGCTTGAACATCCCGGGAATGGCACGGATAGCTGATTATGCAAAAAAAGTGGTTCAAGGCTTAGCCAATGCACAAGAACTGCCCTTGTTCGATACGAGTACTGCCCAACTTGATACACGCCAAGTGTCAACCTCTATCAGGCGCATTTCCTTCGGAACAGTGCCCGACTTTTCGGGCGGTTCTGGTGGATTTCGTATTTCTGGCACAACACCTGGATCGACTGCTGAGGGAATAGGCCTGAAGGCTGGCGACCAAATTATTTCCTTCGGTGGAATGGCAATCACAGACATTTATGACTTCATGGAAGCCCTCGGAACATTCAAAGGCGGCGATAAAGTCATCGTCAAGTGGATTCGTGATGGGCAAGAGCTGCAAGCTGAAGCCATCCTCAGGGAGCGGTAAATTTGTTTCTTGAGACACCCTGCGGCTTCCCAACCAAAGTAGTTATCTCAGACGAGCCTCATTCTGAATACCTGCCAACAACCTCATGGATATTGCTAGGTGATATATCTGTTCGTTCTATTTGGCAATCCTTTAGCTTGCCAGAGCCGCCAGTTACCATGTGGGTTGAAACAAGCGAGGCCACAAAACGAATCGAGACCATCGTACCTTGGCTTGAACATTGGGCCGCATGCAACATCCACAGAAATTACATTCTTGTAGTGGTCGGCGGTGGGATAATGACCGACATGGGCGGACTGGCGGCAAGTCTATATTCGAGAGGGATTCCATGGCATTCATGGCCTACATCTCTATTGGGGCAAATAGATGCAGGTATCGGGGGCAAAACAGGTGTTAATCTTGATTCTGGCAAAAATTTGGCTGGAACCTTTCATCACCCCGAGCAAACAGTTGTTT
The DNA here is from genome assembly GCA_009783055.1 of Holophagaceae bacterium. Lineage (GTDB taxonomy): Bacteria > Acidobacteriota > Holophagae > Holophagales > Holophagaceae > WRHW01. The sequence goes on along the minus strand of WRHW01000024.1, from coordinate 12,845 downwards.
TTGTTAAATTTCTGGACAGTCTGTCGCAGAAACACCAAAAATCTGGCATGTGGGAATTAGTAAAAATGGCATTAATTGAAGGTGACCTAAGCCGAGCAGAGTCATTACTGGAATGTGAAAAATTGAGTACCGAAGACATAAAATGGGCGATTGCTCTAAAGATAGGCATCGTACACCAGGATTTCAGGGAAAAGGGCCATAGACGCTTGCTAAATCTGGGCCATACTTTTGGACATGCTTTGGAAGCCGCATCAAACCATTCCCTTCTGCATGGCGAAGCGGTAGGACTTGGATTATTAATGGCCTGCCTGTTATCTGAAAACAACAAAATCGCTTCATTTCCAAACAGCTTTACAGAAAAAATGGCTAACCAACTTGCTCCCCTATCACAGCACATTCCAGCTTGGGGAAAATGTATCCCATTCTTGTTACGGGACAAAAAAAATGAAGATGGGGGTAAAGTCCATTTCATAATTCCAATCCCTGGCACAACCCCAGTCCAGCAAAAATTTTCACCCGAGTCTTTAGAATCAATTCATGCAAAACTATTGATGATGACAAGACCACATTGAGGTGGAAAAGTGGAAACCAAATATTTTTCAACTATTGCAGCCCAAATATTTTTTCAACTATCTTTTTGCACAACGATTATCTCCCAGGAAGATCCCAGACAGTTGTTTTTGCGCGCCAGGGAGATGCAGAAAGTAAACGGCGGCAATGACTCTGCCGGAGCCGTTGAGCTTTATAGAAAAGTTGTCGCAGCATTACCAAACAGTTCTGAAGCTCAACTGCGCCTCTCAGAGGCTCTGATGGAAATCCAGGATATTGATGGTGCCCTTGCAGCAGCCAAAAAAGCAACAGAGCTTGCACCAAAAAGTGCAGAGGCAGCCACAAATCTGGCATTTATAGAATTTGCTATTGCCAGGCGACCCAGAAGGAGTTCTGATGCCGCCAAAGCTGCTCTGGCTCATGCAGCCAAATTGTCTCCAGACGATCCAGAACTATGGTTTCGCCAAGCCGACCTCTGTGAATCAACCCAGGACAGTCAAGGTGCCTTAAGTGCCTGGCTCCATTTAGGAAGGCTTCGACCCTCAATGACATTGGGTGACCAGTCGGTTTTCGTTGTGGCCTATGAACGGGTAGCCATTCATGCCTATAGGCTCAATAAATACAACGAATTAAGGGAGGCATGCCTGGCACTTGCTCAGGAGTCATCGGCCACTGAGCAACATTTACAAATGCTGGAAGACCTGGCTCGCAAGCAGATAGAACAGGGTTATTTGGGCCATGCCGAGGAATCCTTTGCCATCCTTGCTAAACTTTTTCCAGACGAACCATCCGTTTGGCAGAACATTGCGCTTGTGCAACGACAAGCCGATCGCTTTGAAGAAGCCCTTCAAAACCTTGCAAAAGCCCAGAGCATTGACTTTGACCCTCAAAATAGTATCCAACAAGCATATTGCCTGATGAATTTGGGCCGACCGTCTGAAGCATATGTCATTCTTAAGGACTTGCTCAGCCAGCCAATCTATTCAGAACAAGACGATTTTTTCGAACATGCCAGGAGCTTTTTTTCTTTTTGTCTACTCATGCTCAATCGCCCAAACGATTTGTTGCAAGTCATGAAATCCTGGAACGACGTACAAGAAAATTCGTTATTGTTCGGCCAACAGACCCAGGCTTTGCTACAAATAAAGGATAATTCATCTGCACACGCTGCACTGAAACGAGGGATAAGGACTTTCCCCGGACAATTTATTTTCAGGGTTGCTTCAGCAATATCAAATGATTTTTTGGAAAGGGAATATTCTCCTAGCCAGGAATTACAAAATGCCTTTCAACAAATACACTTAAAAATTTCAGCACATCTTTGGGCAGAATTTGGGCAGTGGGACAAATGCCTGGAAATAATAAAAGAGGCACGCGACATATCCCCAGTCCACGATTTTGAGCTTTTGTTGCTTCAATCCAACGCACTGGAGTCGCTCGGTCAAAAAAAAGAAGCTCTAAGTGTATTGCGCTTGTGCCAGCAGTTAGCCCCAGGCGACTCAATAATACAAAACAATCTCGGTTACCATCTGCTTGAAAACGATGGAGACATAAAGGAAGCTGCTTCTCTCATCAAGGCGGCCCTTGACCAGGACTCAGGCAATTCATCATATCTGGACAGTTGGGGCTGGGTGCTGTTTAAGCAAGGACAATTCATCGAAGCCGAAACATTTTTTAGAAAAGCCATAGAAGCCAATCCATTCAGTCCGGAAACACTCAAACACTTAGGAGAGACCCTGCTAAATCTGAACAGACATGAAGAAGCCCTTGAGCAATGGGAAAAGGCACTTGCCTTTGCTTTTCCAGACAGGGAAAAATTATCAGACAGGGTTGCCAAATTGAAAACCGAATTAGCGATAAAAGCACTAGAAGAAGTGGAGGCTGATCAAGACCCAGCTTCAGATGACTATGACGGATGGCAGCAGTGATTTTTTTACCGCCAGTGATTATTGAATACGTACAGCCTAAAACGCCGCAAACGTTTCGGGCACTGTACGATTGGGGCTTTGCTTCTCCTTCAGGTGAAGGTAAAGGAACCCTTGTGGTACTTGTAGGGCTGTCTGATGGCAAAATAATTATTGAATTGCACGCCCTGGGTGAAAGATTAATGCTGCTGCAAGGCGACAAGGACAATGGCTACAGAATTCAAATACCACGAAATAATATTGACAAACGCTCACACTCTTTAAGTGGACTGCCAATCCCCTTTTTGCCAGAACTGAATGACTCTCATGGATTAGCCCGCCTTCTGACAGAAGGAATAGGGCCGGGTGTCAAAGCCAGCCGCAAAGATAAAAATGGGCCAAAACAATTGCGCTGGGATGGAAAGGATGACCGAAACGAATCCTGCACAGTTTGGCTAAAGAGGACACGGTTTGAGGTAATTCAAGACAACAGCACGAACACGAAATAAAGAATAGGATTCCCCGATCGAGGCTTTTTAATTAATACCAAGTTGCTTCCGACTGGTATTGAACTTGATATTAATGTACATCATCTTCTTGCGTCCGATGTACCGTACCATGCGGGTGTTCCGCAGGCGAATAGATGGAATATAGCTTCAACGGCACGTCGCCTGTATTGATAATGTTATGCCATTTGCCTGCGGGAACAAATATGGCAAAATCCTTTCCTGCGGTTTGGGTGAATGTGAGCGAATCTTCAGTGTCACCCATCAATACATTAGCTGACCCTTCCTCAATGCGCAGAAATTGGTCGGTATCGGGATGTTGTTCCAAGCCTACATCACCACCCACCGGAATGGTCATCAGCGTTGCTTGAAGATGTTTTCCGGTCCACAGTGTTGTTCTGAAATTGCTGTTCGACAATGTATAGGCCTCAATATTCAGCACGGTTGGTTCTGGGCCATAATCTTTCAATGTAACGTCTATACTCTCCTTTGGAGCCGTATCGCAAGCCATGGTGCCCAATACGACTACCAGCAATCCCACGCAAAATGGGAACAATCCATTTGTAACTGTTTTTACCATTTTGATTACCTGCATTTTCTGACCCTCCCCAGTCTAACGCATGATGTTAATTTTTCATTTCCAGAGCCGTCTGGAATCCATCAGAGCCACATGCGAGTTTTCATTTTACTTCGGAATTCAATCAAATGGTTTTTTTGATTTGAATTGGGATGTATTTTGATTTCAGCAAGTGTTTCTCCGCAAACAGCAGAACGAAGGCAGCTTAGGGAAAAACCAGTCTGACTCATGAGACCTGGATTCCAGAAATCACATAACAAAAAATACTCTAAGTAATTTGATTTCAATAATTGATTAAAATCTATCGCTTCGTTATGAATTAAACGGCAATCCAGGATTAGAAGCGACGGGTCGCTGGCTTTGCCGTGCCCAACATGGGGCATTGGTCTGTCCTGACAGTAGCAGACGAGGCATTCTGGAAAGATTTTGGTCAAAAAAGGCAGACCTGTATCCACGCCCTCCGGCCAGGCCCGCCCAAAATGCCCGGAAAAATACTACAGCGCAATTGGCTCAAAAATATTTTTGTATTGATTTTTGATACAAGCAAACTATACTGAAGAGTTCTGAGGTTTTTGATGATTTTTAGTACTCCTAGCGAATGGTATTTTACACTTACAAAAGCACTCATCTTAAAAGGCAGGAGGCGTGGTTACGTTCTTCTAGACGAACTAAATAATTTTTTGCCAGAGACCAGTTCCATTGTTGATGACATTGAGTTGATGGAGTCGATGTTTCTAAAACTTGGTGTCGGTGTAGGTGTTTCTGTAGAAGAAGCCCTGGAGGCAGGACGGGTTGTCAAAGCTGAAATGGAAGTCCCTTTTGACGTTTTTAACAGAATCGACAAAGAAAAGGGCATTGATGTTGACATTGATTCCCCCGAAGGCGATAAATTTAACGACCCTGTACGTATGTACTTAAAAGAAATGGGAACCGTCCCCCTTTTGAAGCGCGAGGACGAAGTTGAAATTGCCAAACGTATAGAAGTTGGAATCAGGGGTGTAATGAGATCCCTTTCCCGCAGCCGCCTGGCATCTAGCTTGCTGATTGATATTGGGAGGATGTTGAAGGAAAATCCGGGCAAAATCAGGGAAGTAGTTGGATTATCCGATGAAATTGATGAGGATGAAGAAGTTGGGGTTACTTCAGCAACCCAACATGTTCATCATCAGTTCCAAAAATTATTGATCCACGATAAGGCTCTTCAGGAACTATTGAAAGAAATGGTTTCAGACACAAACGTTCCAAAGAAAAAAAAGAAGAAGATTCAGCGTGAAATTCTTGTCCGCCGTGCCTTGGTCAGCCGTCAAATACGCCGTTTAGGGCTTAATAGCCTGGCTATTACACGGCTTATAGATAAGATCATGAAACATCATGAAAAAGTTAGGGACGGCGAACGGAGATTGAGAGAACTTAAGGATAGGATTACAAATCCCACCTTTGCTTCTTTGAAAGAAAAATACAAAAAAGAAATAAATGTAATAACGGCTGAATTGAAATTTTTTTTTGAAAGATACGAGACAGAGAGCGAGAGTTTTCACGCAGACGTGCAAAAGCTCAAACAGGCAGAGAGCATCAGCCGTGCAGCCAAGGCTGAACTAATTGAAGCAAATTTACGTTTGGTAGTCTCTATCGCAAAGAGATACACCAACAGAGGCTTACAGTTTCTTGATCTGATTCAAGAGGGCAACATTGGTTTAATGAAGGCTGTTGACAAATTTGAATACTCCAGGGGCTTTAAATTTAGCACATATGCTACCTGGTGGATTCGCCAAGCGATTACCAGGGCGATTGCTGACCAGGCAAGAACGATTCGTATCCCTGTCCACATGATTGAAACTATCAATAAGTTGATTCGGACTCAAAGGGAGTTGGTGCAAAAACTTGGTAGAGAGCCAATTAGTGAAGAAATTGCGAAAGCGATGGACATGCCTGTTTCCAAAGTACGGAAGGTAATGAAAATTGCCCAGGAACCCATCAGTCTCGAAACACCCATAGGAGAAGAAGAAGACAGTCATTTGGGAGATTTTATCGAAGATAAAGCTGTAGTATCACCGGTCGAGCAAGTCACCCAGCAACGGCTCAAAGAATCCGTAAACACGGTACTCCAGACCCTTTCAGAAAGAGAGGAAAAAGTGTTGCGAATGCGATTTGGCGTTGGAGATGAGGCGAGCGAACATACTCTTGAGGAGGTCGGCAGTGAGTTTGCTGTTACCAGAGAGCGTATTCGGCAGATTGAGTCCAAAGCATTACGAAAAATTCGCCATCCAAGATACTCAAAAACCCTTAAGGCATTCCTGGGATAATTTCGTTTTCTTTCTAATTCGCATTCATTCCTATTTAGATGAATCTTAGTTTTAGTGCCCCTTGGGATTTAGGATTTTTGGGAGAATAGTCCACTTGGCAAGGAGTTTTCTATCTGAGCGAGAGCCTGGGCTTCTAGTGTGCTTTCGCCAAAATCGGCTAACTTTGGTAAATCTTGAATATCCCGAAGTCCAAATCGCAGTAAAAATCCAACCGTTGTTGCGTACATCATAGGTCTCCCGACCACGTGTTTACGGCCAACGGGCATTATAAGTTCTCTGTCCAGCAAGCTCCTGATCTGGTTAGATGCAGTTGTAACCCCACGGAATTCATTAATTTCTGGTATCGTGATTGGTTGTCGGTATGCAATTAGTGCCAAAATATCCCTCTGTGCTGGAGTCAGGCGGCCTTTTCGCAATGTAGTGACCAATTTTGCTGCAAGTTCTGTATATTCGGGTGCTATAGCTAGGCGCCACCCTCCGCCAACTTCTAACAGGCGAACTCCTTTGGGAGGTTGGCAACGCTCCTGAAGTGCCTCTATGCCCTGGCGAATCACCCCTTCGCCTAAACCTGTCAGCTCTCTCAATCGTTCCAAGGTAAGAATTTCACCTGAAGCTGAGAAAAGAGCTTCGAGTGCTCCCACAAGGTTTCCACCCTCTTTCCAAAGCGATTCGCCATCAAAAAAAACTTCCATCATCTAAACTCGCCAATACGCTGACCAACCTTTACTATACCCTCTGACTTGGTGGGCTTCCAATTGTCAGCCCTTTCGCCTCCGATGAGCAGGATAACTGTAGAGCCAAACTGAAAAACTCCTAATTCTTCACCAGGATTGCAGGGTAAGTTATCAATAGCGAATCCAGCATTCTTTGGCAATTTATTGCCGTTCAGCCAACGATCATCAATGATACAACCACCGACATGCGTAGCCCCTACTAACACACACGCCACCAGCAATCCGTGGTTTTGGCCGCTGCCTTCTGCAAGCCAGGTTGCACGGCGGTTCCTCTCATACAGCTTTGGCACGTGCGCAGTGCTGACATTGTTTACTGGCCAAAGTTCTCCTTCCACTCTGCTAACAGCCTGCACCATGCCCTCAATTGGAACATGTATGCGATGGTAATCCTTTGGGCTTAGGTAGAGCGTAATGAAGTGCCCATTCTCAAACCGCTCAGCTGAAGGAATGTATTTCAGCAGCTCTGCCAATCCGTACGGCATTCCCTTTGCCTGGATAAGCGTTCCTTCTTGAATGCGGCCATGGGCAATTATTTGGCCATCCACAGGGCAATTAATCGCACCAGGCACCATCTGTTCCTGAGGTCGCATTCCTGGTTTTAGCCGACGAGTAAAAAAATCTTGAAGGCTCTTATACTCACCAATGGATTTTTCCGCTGCATCTAAATCAATACCATAGTGGTTTGCGAAGCTACGGAGGAGCAGTTCCTGTATCGTTTTGGGAAAATGCCTGGACATCAACCAACCTGCCAGGGCAGATCCCATTTTCTTTGGATAAAATCGCAATAGGCTAAGTGAAAGAGGCCATGCACTCATAAATGACCACACAACTATTAACAGGGCAGAATAAATAATGCCAGCGAGTGTACCATGGCACACAAGAAATTTTACACGCTGGCTCAAAAAACTTTTTATGTGCCGGGTCTATGAGAGCAAATCCAGGAACCCTCAATAACAGGTTTTCGCCCGTTTGCAGGTTCTTAAGATAAGCTATTTAGACATTATTGCTTCCAGTCCTTTGATTAATGTCGCTTCTTCCGAAGCATTCATATTTGGCGCACCTGTTTTCAAAAAGTCAATAAAGGCTCTCCTTTCCTCATCATTTCCGGGGAATCCAATGTTTCCTGAATTACCACCAGGCTCGATTGCACGGATCGAAGAGGCAATAAGCTGCTCTTTTGAATCCAGAAGCACGTAAAAGGGAATTCCTGACCTGACACCATTTGTCCATTTGGATAAAAACTCGTCAGCACCAGGGTTTTCTAAGTGCTTATTTCCCTCTCTCTCATTAACCGTAAGCCACATGACTTCGAAATAGCGGTCGATTACTGGTTTGATTTCAGGCAAGTCCAGAAAATTTTCTAATCTCTTGCACCAACCGCACCATGATGCATGGAAGGCAATCAGTGCCTTCCGTTGCTCTGCAGTTGCTGTTTTCACAACATTTGTGACTAGCGCCTGTGCCGATTCTGGATTTGCTTGAGCTTGGACTGGTAAAACCAAGCAAAAGAGCAGAAGAGACAAAAAAACGATATTTCGCATATAACCTCCTAGAAAAACGGCATCATTGAAATGCCTGCTTCTTGCAGACAGTATAAACTCATTTTGCAAATTCTTTCGGCAGATTAAGCAAATCTCTGTCCAACAAATGGGTGGTCTTAACATTCATCATTGCCCGCAACATGCACCTTCTAATATCCGGTGCATCGGCATTCAGTTCCCTTAATAATTTCTTCATCTGAAACCTCTTGGAAACCGGAGCAGAACATAACCCTAGAGGACATCCGCTTTGGACAACAGGGTAGCCTAGCAGATTATTGTATTCAATTATATCTGACTCGTCGCATGTGCCAAGTGGCCTAATCACGGTTATTGCGCCGTCATTGCTTATTAATTTCAAAGGCATTGTACTCAATCTGCCCTCATAAAAGAGGTTCATTAGCAATGTTTCCAAAACATCATCCAAATTATGACCCAGGGCCAACTTGCTTAACCCTGCTCCACGCATATATGAATAAAGGACACCCCTCCGCAACCGAGAACACATAGCGCATGGACTATATTGAGGTTTGGCCTCTATCACCGGTTTGATCGGAGCTGGCAACAATACATGAGGAATATTAAGGTCAGAACACTTTTCCTGAATCGGTTTTGGATCGAATAATGGAAACCCACCATCAACAGTTGCAGCGCGAATCGTAAAGCGGATTGGGGCATGGCGACACAGATTAAGCATCAGATCGAGCATTATCCAGCTATCTTTCCCTCCGGACAGGGCAACAACCACATCGTCACCATCTTCCAATAGGCTGTAGTCGGAAATTGCATTACCCATCTTCCGTCTAAGACGTTGCCGCAATTGAGACGAACGGCGATGTTTAGGGTGTTTATTAGCTTCTGGCACAAGTAACCCCGGCATTTGTTTTACTCCAATTCAAAGTATTTGAGTTGGAGTAAGGTGTAAAATACCATGCAGTGCTGTATCTCAGTGTTTTTTTCTGAAACCTGCGATGACTTTCCATGGTGCCAGAGCAACTGACTTTTGCCTGATGAGATGTTTTTTTGGTACAATGTAATAGGATTACTATGTTCAAGACCTCACACACAGTAAAGACATTGGCCGAACCCGAAGAGATTTGGGCTTGGGTTAAAGATGTAACGAGATGGAAAAGCTGGCTTCTTGGTATTGACATGATTCAACTTCACGGGCCGCTTGTTTCTGGGGTAGAGGGTCTGATGTTTTTGAGTGACGGCAAGGTGCATCGGATGATAATTCAAAAATATGATTTAGGCCGCGTAGAGATCACTGTCATCTTGAAGTTTGGAGTTAAAATGCACTTGCTGGTTGATATTTCCAGGTTGCCTGACGGGAGCCAGGTAAAACTTGAGGGTGTATTATTTGGTGCCATGGCTATTTTCCATGCCTGGGGATGGGGAAGAAACCTAAAAACAGGTCTAATTCCAACGACGCGTCGTCTGGGTATGCTTGGCCAAGGCCTTCAGCCTTAGCTGCATTGATCTAGTACCTAGTGCAATGCAACATTTAAGTGTTACATTGCACTAGTTCCAAACCTTTGAGCAACTTTTTTACAGCTTCTTTAAAAATGTTAGGTTCTGGCAGTAGGCTGGCGATGAGAAATCCGTTTTTGGAAATATCGAAAAAGTGTCCTGGATATATCAACAGGTGGAAGTCGGATAGTAACCTCAAAGTACAAATTTCATCATCCTCAATGTTTGGTCGCTGAATTAGGACACTCCATCCTCCATGAACAGGAAGGCGGCTCAAGTGTGGATGTTCTGGAAGAAGGCAATCCAGTTGGTTCAGATTTTCTTTTATACGGATGAGTACTTGTTTTTGTAATTGAGGGGCAATTTCAAGCAGCTTTGGAAGGGCGTTGGCGATAGGGGATGATACCGACAGGTATTGGTCTGCGATGAAAGCCAGATGGTCTGCCATATTACCTGCACTACCTAACATGGCTATCCAGGCAAGTTTAAGCTGCGGCAAAATAGCTACTTTGCTAAGACCTGACAGTATGAACACAGGGCATGAGGGTGTATGCTCGTATATCACCGATTGTATGGCTTCGGCTTGGGTCTCAACAGGATAATTTGAAAAGACTTCATCAACGATTAGTGGCAGACCCTTTTTTGTGGCTAAATCCACCAAACCAATCCACTCTGTCTTAGTTATGAATTGGCCGGTTGGGTTGTTTGGATTAATAACCACAATAGCCTTTGTTTTTGAGTCGCATGCGTCAAAAATTGCGTTGATGTCGAATGTCCAACCGTCATGAAAATACGCCGGAACCGTCTTGCAGGCGAGTCCTTCAAGGCGTACCAACCATTCAAGTAGGGGGTAGCATGGGGATAGAAAAACGATATTTTCTCCAGGAGTGCCTAATAATTTGAATAAAAAACTGTAAGCTTCGGAGGTTGATGCTGTCAGTTGTATGCACTCAGGGCTTATGTTTCCCTCATACATATCTGAAACAGCAATTCTTGCGGCAAGTGTACCTTTGGTATCAGGTTGATAAACAAATATGTCTCGATTAGCGAGGGCGGTGATAATTTCATCTCGTGGGAAAATGAATCCGCATTCTGTAGGGTTGGAAATCGTCAGGTCAAAAATATGGGTCGAATCCCGTTTAAGTCTATTTAGGAGCCTGGTCAGGGAATTGTGAAAAAAAATGTCTGGCAGACGGGTTGAAATCTTCATTTTTGAAGGATAATAAATTTGTAGCTTAATTTGAAGTCGGGAGGGATAAATATCTATGGCACCAAAAATTGCAGTATTGTTAGCTGGTTGTGGCCACCTTGACGGTGCCGAAGTGAGAGAGGCGGTTCTAACGCTACTAGCACTAGACCAGCATGGTGCAGTCTTCCAATGTTTAGCTCCCAACGCAAATCAACATCATGTAGTAAATCACGTTACAGGCGATGTGGTAGAAGGGCAAAACCGCAACATTCTTGAGGAAGCCAGCAGAATTGCGAGAGTTGGGCAGTGTTTGGACATTTCGCAGGCCCAACCAGACGATTTTGATGCACTAGTCATCCCTGGCGGTTTCGGAGTGGCTAAAAATCACTGCGCATTTGCCTTTGATGGACCTCGTGCTTCAGTGCGTCAGGACGTTTCAGGTTTTATTAAAACATTTTTTGATGCGAAAAAGCCGGTTGGGGCAATTTGTATAAGCCCTGCGCTTGTTGCACTTATACTTGCCGAAATCGGATTGCAAGGGAAACTTACCCTGGGTTCAGGACAAGGCGTGAAACCTGCAATGGATGCCCTAATGCAGGATCACGTTGAGACAAAAAGTGCAAGAGAGGTGGTCATTGATAACGACCTAAAGCTGGTGACTACACCAGCTTATATGTTTGATAATGCCAGACTGGCAGATGTGTTTATTGGAATCGATCGATGCGTGGCAGAAGTATTGAGGATGGTATAATCGTTTCAACCAGTATATAATGTGGTTTGTACGGGCGGCATGAAGTTGGAGACCTCGTAATGGATACCGAAAATACAGACAGGAAATTTTCCAGAGTTGACTTCAAAATTGTGGCTACCGTCAAACAGGGGGCCGTGGAGTTCGTGGGTGCGGTTAAGAACCTGAGTATGGGTGGCCTGTATTTGATTACAGACAAGAAGTTGTCGGTCGGTGACGAGGCAGAGCTTTCGATTGCCCTGGATGACCAGCCGGAAAACGGACTGATAATTGATGTCAGGGTTGCCCGAGTGACAGACAACGGCATTGCCCTTGCGTTTGATAAGATCGACTTTGATTCATACATCCACTTAAAAAATCTGATTGCTCTTAATTCAGGCGATGTGGAAAAGATACAGGACGAGATGGTTTCTTTTTTGATTGATTCACATAATCAATCAGAGGAGTGATTCTAAGAGTTCCAATATAGCTGCTGCCATTGTCTGACCAACCTTTGGCGGGTTTTCAGTTATTTTGCCTACTAGTTTTGTCCCACCTCCTGGTGTTGGTGTAAACAACCAGAAAGTTGGAACTTTCTCCGTCTTTTGCATGGTAGTTTGGGGCGGCCAGTGGTTCAGTTCAGTGTTTTTCTCTCTGTATGTACCAATCCAATATATGGAAATGAATGGGTTTTCTATCTCTGAAAGTTTGATCAGATCAGGCACCCAGTGGTGGCTGTCAGCACACCAACTACCAAAGACAACAACGAAAGTACATGGCACTTTAATACTCTGCCAACGCGTGATTTGTTCCTGTGAAATCTCAACTTGTTCATATACGTCTTTATACTCAGGGCGGTGTTCCAGGATGGCTTTAGTGGATGTTTGACCAATAATTACTGGGAGGTTATCTTTGCTATCCAACGGCAGACAGCCATCCTGAGCCGGAATGAGGTTGTATTTAATTGCAGACTGAGGCGGAGGTGTCTCTTGTAGGGAGCCAACCATAAGAAGGAATGAAAAAATCAATGCGGCCATTTTGTTTATCCGATACGATACATTGGCTTATTGTTGGCCAAGCGTACCACCCCTAGCATACCACTCTGAACTCCAATTTATTTCAAAGTCAAACTGCCGCAGCGCAATTTACTCTTTTTACAATTCATGATAAAATTACATCGGCTAAGTGTATAGTTTTCGCCCTTTGGTATTGCCAGACATGCAGATACAACACAACACAGACGGTATAGTGGCTGACAGCCTAATGGCGGGGGTCTCACCCTGCACCCAGGCTTCCAATGTTTTCATGTTGCGCGTGGGGGAGGCAGTTGGGGGGGGGGGGGGGGAAA
>WRHW01000023.1 GCA_009783055.1 Holophagaceae bacterium | reverse complement strand
GTGTCCCCAATGTTGTTGATAGGAAGGTTCGGATGTTTTTTCCCCATACGATTATGATCGGCTTGCGTCAAGCAGTTTACTTTTTTCTAACCCTTCTTTGACAACTCGTCCGTAAAAGCAGTTTTTTTCAGAAATTTTAGCAACGTAAGTTCTTTAGAGTCAATTCAGGCAGAGTTGCAAATGGTCAAAGCCGTTTGTAGTGGAAACCTACCCACTTGCGTCTCTGGTTTATTTTCCAAGACAATGAAGTCATGTATTTGAGAGTCCACAAACGCAACAAAGACGGCAAAGAGATCCGATACTGGAGTGTTGTTGAAAATCATCGTATCGGAAAAAAGCGTGTAGTGCAGAGGACGGCCCTGTATCTAGGCGAAATAAACGACAGTCAGAAAGAAGCCTGGTGGCGTGCAATTGAAGTATTGGAGCGTGGTCACGAGAAGCCGAGGAGCGTGGCACTATTTCCAGACGACAGAGCCATCCAGTCAAAAGAGCACGAAGTAGTGAACGTCTATGTAAATCGTATGAGACTGGAGCGGCCAAGGCAATGGGGGGCCTGTTGGTTGGCACTGGAATTATGGGAGCAATTGCAACTGGACAGATATTGGGCGGACAGATTGCATCCAAGCCGTGAAGGTACCAATTGGCTGAACATCCTAAAGACTCTGGTATGCAGCAGGCTTATAAAGCCGGGAAGTGAATGGAAATTGCATAGAGAGTGGTATGGCAACAGCGCAATGGGGGATTTGTTGGGTGAAGATGGTGATGCCATATCCTACCAGAACCTATATCGTTGTTTAGACAAGCTTGTTGAGCATAAAGACGGCATGTTTGTATTCCTGAAAGGCCGTTGGCAGGACATGTTTAACGCAGGGTTTGACGTGCTTTTGTATGATTTAACCAGCACATACTTTGAGTGTGACGTACCGGAGGACGGCAAGCGTAAATTTGGTTACAGCCGCGACAAGCGATCAGATTGTGTACAGGTAGTCATAGCATTGATAGTTACCCCCGAAGGTTTTCCGCTCTGTTTTGAAGTATTGGACGGTAATACAAGCGACAGGACGACATTAAGACATTTTCTAAAAAAGATAGAAGCTCAATATGGAAAAGCAAACCGGGTGTGGGTAATGGACAGAGGAATCCCAACAGAAGAAGTCTTAGAAGAGATGCGTAATCCAGAGGCATCAGTCCATTACCTGGTAGGTACCCCCAAGGCACGGTTAAATGTGTTGGAAGCCCAATTGCTGAGCCTTCCCTGGGAGGAAGTGAGAGACGAGTTAAGAGTGAAGTTGCTTAAGCAAGGAGACGAGCTGTATGTACTGGCCTGTAGCACCCCCCGCCAGTCAAAGGAGCGGGCTATGCGCCGCCGCAGGCTGAAAAAATATTGGAATCGTCTGAAAGACCTTCAGAAAATGAAACTGACACGCGACCAGCTACTGATGAAAGTCGGTGCCGCAAAGACGGAAGCAGGCGGCGTAGCCCGATTGGTAGACATCTCCCTGCCTTCGGCGCGCCAGAAAGTCACACCGGAAACCTTTCATTTCAGCATCAACAGAGAAAATCTGAAAACAGCCCGTCGACATGAAGGCCAATACCTGCTTCGTTCAAACCTTGACTGTGATGACCCATCAAAACTGTGGAAATACTACATGCAACTTGTTGAAGTAGAGCAGGCTTTCAAAACGCTCAAATCTGATATGTCGCTACGCCCTATCTACCATCAAAAGGATGAGCGAATAGAAGCGCACATATTCGTAGCATTTTTATCGTATTGCCTTCAGATAACGCTACAACAGCAACTGAAGGCGCTGGCACCAGGATTGACTGCCCGGTCTGCAATCGAAAAATTTGAGGCGGTGCAGATGGTAGATGTCTTTCTGCCAACAACAACGGGCAAAGAGCTTCGATTGCCCCGTTATACTGAGCCTTCCAAGGAACTGGCCTTGCTCCTAATGAATTTAGATATTAAATTGCCCCAGCAACCCAAACCAGTCCTCTTAGACAGGCGCAAAACCCAGGAGGCAGAGTTGGTTTTGTAGTGGAAACCTTTCATTACTCTGTCTAGTGTTTTCAATAACTTACGTACTCTGCTACCCCCCAGTTGTCAAAGTCGGGCTAAAAGGGCATCTTGGAAACTTCAGTTTAATAAATATAGCTTTCAAGTAAGGTACTTGTTGAAATGGCTTCAGAAAAAGAGATAATGAGCAAATGGAGGCACAATAATAGCGTGGTTATACAACCGATAGTATTAGACTGATATGGATGGGATTGTTATACACTCCTAAACTGTTTGCAAGGCGATAAATTGATTTTTGGAGGACTTTCAACATTGGTTGAACTTAAGTGTATCTTGCTGGCACGGCAAGGCCCTGCTGATGATGCTGGGATAATACAAGACCACCTATTGGAATTAGAAGAGCTGGCGCGCTCATGCAACATGCTACCTGTCGGCAACCATAGGCTACGCAGGACACTCATTGACCCCAGAACCTATTATGGTAGCGGACAATTGCGGGCAGTGCTGGATGATGCAAGGAATCTTGGGGCATCGCACTTGATTTGTGATGATGAATTGTCCGGAGGTCAGGTAAGAAATATCGAAAAAATTACTGGCTTGGTTGCAATGGATCGCACAGGTCTGATTTTAACAATATTTGAGCAACGCGCCCAAACGAGGGAGGCTAGGGCACAGGTTGAGCTTGCTCGATATGAGTACGAATTGCCTCGCCTGAAGGGGGCTTGGACACATCTGGAAAGACAGGTGGGCGGAGTGGGCATCAGGGGAGGGCCAGGCGAAAAGCAAATCGAAGTGGATCGAAGAATGACTAGGTTGAGGATAAAACAACTAAAACAGGAATTGGAACACTTAGAGCGAATACACCAAACCCAGCGGGGGGGTAGGTTGCCAGACTTGCCCAGAGTTTCCCTTGTTGGATATACCAATGCTGGAAAGACAACACTCCTCCGTGCCTTAACTGGAGAGGGCGAGCCGAAAAATATGCTCTTTGCCACCCTTGATACAACTACCCGAAAGGCTTGGCTGGGAAACGATGAATCCACTGGAATGCCAAAACATGCACTTATATCCGACACAGTTGGCTTTATCAGGAAATTGCCCCATCAATTAGTTGCGGCCTTTAGGTCTACGCTTGGAGAGGTCAGGGCGGCCAACGCTCTATTAGTAGTCACGGATGCCGCCCATCCTGAGTTGGACGAGCACCTAAAGGTGGTGGGAGCAACTCTTAAAGAAATAGGATGCAGGGATCATCCCCGCCTACTGGTACTCAACCAAGCGGACCGCCTAACCCGTCCGAAACGCCTAGACTTGCAACGACGCTATCCAAATGCGGCGATAATTTCTGCTCTAGACAAAACAAGTGTCGATGAAGTCAGAAGCTGGCTGACGGAATTGATCCCTGGCCCTCCTAAACCCAGAGAGCTTGAGTGGTGGGAGTTGTAAAAAAAAAGGAATAAAATTTGGGGAAGATGCGACTCATTCTTCCTCAGTCCCTTGCTTAGATTTGTTTTTGTTGATATGCCTAGCTATTTGGCGGAGGGCTTCAGGAGGCGAAGGCAGGAGGCCAATATCCAATTCTTTAATTCTGTCACACAAAACTCCCCAAGCCCTTGCCTGCTTTGGCAGACGCTCGGTTTGTATGACCTCCCAGCCTTGGGCATAAGAAACAAAGGGAGGCATCACCAATGCAAAGCCCGTATACAAAAAAGCCGGGTAACGTAGCCAACCTTCTTCGTTCCGAGTATCAGGAGTAGGCAAAGCAAATAATGGATGCACCCCGCCATTAATCCAATATCCCGATGGTGATTCGTACCTGGGATAAACAAAAATCCTACGGCGGTGCATCAGTGAATAAGGCTCAACCTTGTGGTGCTCAACGGGAGTTATCCCAATAGCTTCCATAGAAGGCCCTTCCAATCGCTCGGAATGACTAACTACTTGGACGATCTGACGACCATTGGCTTTCAACTTGCCGAAGAGGGTATGAAGTTCTTCCGCCTCATCCTCATCCAAATTGCCTTGGTTTGGCTTAATATCTCCCAAAAGCACAATGGCCTTTGGCTTATAGTCTTTTAAGAGGCTCAGTAACCTCTCCCAGAGGTCATGGTGTTGGCTATTGAGCAACATGTCTGTTTTTCGGCGGCGCACCGCACCATTGCCCAAAAAAAGGTCTGAAATGACCAGAGTATCCTGTTCGGCGATGAAAACTGCTCGCCGAGAATCCAGAATCAAACCTTCAAATTGCACCTGCATATGGCAACTATAGCAGTAGTCTTGGGGCAATTGCTAGTATTCTATAGCAGTTCGACTTTTTTAGTCGAACTACTATGCCAGGCTTTGCCAGCTATAAGCGGACAATGAAGGCGCAAATAGATGTATTGGAGGATGATGAATGTGGTCAGCGTTGCTTGAAATACTTGCTGGGATAGTAACCGGCTCTGCCGGAGGACTATGCTCCGGGTTGCTGGGGGTAGGGGGGGGGTTTGTTATGATTCCCCTACTTGCCCTATTGCTCGGATTTGACCAGCATCGTGCTCAGGGTGCAACACTGGCCATAATGGCCATGCCCATTGGCCTACCGGGTATTTTTCAATATCGAAAGAAAAACCTCAGCTGGAATCTTAGAATAGTGGCAACTGTAGCAGGTGGATTTGTATGTGGAGTTTCCATTGGCTCGCTGATTGCCAACCAAATTCCTCAAATACCCCTGAGGATAGGCTTTACCACCTTTCTACTTTGCATAGCCGTCTATGGCTGGTTCAGGAAGGAGCATGTCATATCAGACGCAAGTCTCCCAGAGGCCAAATCAAACTTACTCCCAGCCATAGCCATTGGGGTGATTGGGGGTATGACTTCCGGTCTCACTGGCCTTGGTGGCGCAGTAGTGATGATTCCACTGCTCATATTTTGGTTCCGCATGACCCAACACCAAGCTCAATTTACAAGTTTGTTGATCCTCTTTCTGCCTATCGGTTTGCCAGGAGTTATTATCTATTACAAAATCCAAGGGGGGTTGCCCTGGTGGGCAATAGGGGGTGCCGTGCTCGGCTTCGACCTAGGTTCCTACTTCGGTGCAAAAGTCGCTACGGGTTTATCGGGAGTAAAGCTAAAGAAATTTAACTCCCTAGTGCTATTAGTACTAGCAGGGGTTATGGTATGGAAGATTTTTAATAGATAATACCAATGTGCAATCAGGGGATTGCATGTTATAGTGGCCAGTGGCAAGTGCCGAGTGGCTAGAATAAATTTGGCATAACTAGTGACTATTTTCTATCGCTTCAAGAAGCCGTATTCATACACCTTAGGCTCGATCTTTCTGCCGAGGGCTTTTAGGGCATCCCTTAGTTTTGAATCGAGCAAATTGAAATTTTCGTCTTCGCTTTTGGCATTCATCCTGCCCTTTTCATTGCGTCCCTTGAAATGCTCTCGGATGTCATACAGGCTTGCATTTACGTTGACATTAGGCTGGGCGTGGTAATACTTCCACAACTCTCTGCCCGCGTCAAACACAGTTTTGGCACTCGCTGAAAATTCCAAAGGAGCGTTAGGTTTTTTGGTTCCTTGTAATGATCCTGGCACCATTGCTTCCTCATGATCAGGTTTGATTTTTCCCGCGATGAAGTCAGTCATAAAACTGCTGTCAAACTTTGTTCGGGCATTGACTTCATTTTCAGTGAAGGGTATCCAAAAGTTTATGCCTTCTTTGGTTTGTATGTTGTTGTTAAACAAAGTATAGGAAAGGCAATCGTTCTGGAATAGACAGTCGGTTTGCCAGCCATTGTTAGGGTAGAGGAACTGGTCACGATCATTTAGCCATGTTGGTTCTATGCAATGTCTAACTGAATAGTATATGGAAACTTCAATTAGGTTTTTATCAGTGACCCAGCTACCCCTTGGAGAGGCCATTTGATTTTTATGATTCATAATAAAATTGACATTGGTTTGCTGAAAATCATTTCCCAAACATGCCATAAACCCGATATTATTTTCATGTTCTCGATTTCTAGTAGTTATTATCCATTCGTTGATGAATTGTAAATTATCGTAACAATGAAATGCCTTTTTTTTAAGATATGTCCCATTTTCATCATAAACATCTGCAATAGCTTCATAAAAAGAATCTTTATATGCAGTATCCCAGATTTGAAATCCTATGGGAAATTTTCCTTTAACATTATCGAATGTGTGCGCTGGTACAACAAATAATGATTTCAATTTAGACTTATAGAACAGCCGAAAAGTGTTGAAATGAGGCGCATTAAGGGATTTCAATGTAGAAAATGTTCCAATTATACAATTTGGTATCTCAAAATATATCCTTGTTAGAAATTGAATAAACATTTCCCTGTTAGCACAATTTCCCATCTGAATACTGTATCTAATATTAGTTTTCGTTTGATGGAGCCCTGCTTTATGCTTTTCACCCTTTGACATAGTTTCTGCATATGGCGGGTTGATGTAGATAACCAGCCTCTTCCGCTTTTCTGTGTCGTTGATTATTTTCTGCAACTGCAAGGGCAATTTTGAAAACTCATCATTCAAAAAGTCAAACTGGAAAATGTGATCTTTAAGCAGGTTTGCCCCGTTATCTATACGGTCTTTCATTACATCCACGTCAGCTTGGTCAAGCGTGGATGCCCAAATGTTGTACTTGTTGGTAAGTCCAGCAAGCAAGTTGCCTGTCCCTGCGGCACAGTCCCAGATGTAGTATTCATCCTGCCAGTCGGCTCCAAGCGCATCGGCTAAATATTTTTGCGATAGCTCTACCCATATTTTGGGGGTGAAAAATGAGCCTTTGCGCTCCCTTATGTCTTGGGGCACGAGTAGGTCTCGCCTTTCAATTATGTAATCCCAGTATTCCTCTGCTGGAGGGCGTTCATACTTTACCCAAAATTGGCTGTGTGCTTTTTGGCCGTCATTAAATTCAGCCGTTTTTGCTGATTCTAGCCCCAAGGCATCTAACTGGCGGTCGAGTCTGTATCTGTCTGTTTGGAGGATTACAAACAGCTTTTCTTTCAGTGTCTGGTTCTCGCTTGAAAGCAGGTCGGCCAGATAAAAGTCTGCGTCAATGATGCCGGCTTTTTTTGCTTCGCCCCAGTTGATCTTGATTGTTGGCCGTACTGCCTCGCACCACTTGCTATAGATTGAAATGAAATTGTTTTTGTCGATACTGATCTTTGTGGTTTCAGTGTTTACTCCAAAGTTGCTTTTGATGTAGTCACCAAGCTCATTTGCATCTTTGTGAAAATCAAAAACAATGCCTATGATATTTTTGATCTGCTCGTAAACTAACTTAAACTCAGGTGTTTTGTGGTTTGATGGGGTGACTTTCCAGTTGAAGTCACTCTGGTAAAAAATGTGCTGGATTTCGTTGTACTGGACAAAAGCAATTTTTTCTGAATCGAAGCAGGCAAGAAATTTAGGGGGTAGATATTTGTCAAACGTCCTTGCTTTGCCTATGGTGAGTACAAGCTGTGCCAGCATTGCATGTATGTCTGTCGGGGATGCTTTGGCCTCTCCCCAAAGCAAATAGTTCTCCCCGGTTTTTACGGTAAAGTCAATTTTGTCCAGTACGTCCGTGCAGTCAAATCGCTTGAAAAAGTCGCGGGCAACTTTGTTTTTTAGCGATTCTTCGTTTGGGCAGTCAGTGTATTTTATACTGGGCTTTTCTGCTGTCAAAAATCACCTCTCAACATTGCGAGTTATTTAAGTCGTTTACTTGCAGAAAGCGTTGTTTGTTACAAGTCAAACGGCTATATCATACTCTTCCCAGCAACCTGAGTAGCCCATCAAGTATGGTAAGGGGATGCGGGGGGCAACCGGGGATGTATAGGTCTGCATTGAGTTTGTGGCCATCGCAACCGCCACGTTGTTCGGGGTGGTCAGCATAAATGCCACCGCTGATTGCACATGTGCCTAGGGCAATAATTAGTTTGGGGTCTGGTGTAGCGGCTATGGTTTTTTTAAGAGCCAACTGCATATTTTGCGTGATTGGCCCTATTATCAAGATTGCATCTGCATGTCTGGGGCTGGTGACGAAGTCGATGCCAAACCGGTTGATGTCCCATGCGAGGGTTTGGAGTACGTTCAGGTCTACTTCGCACCCATTGCATCCTCCTGCAGAAACAACGCGAATGCTAAAACTTTTTGAAAACAGTTTGTGCAAGTTGCCTTCTAGTGGCTCTGCTAACCCAAAATGGTGATCAGGCTTGAGTTTAAGGTTGTTTCTTTCCCGTGTTGCTAGTCGGTGATCCCGACTAAAGTCTATGGCATGTGTTGGGCAGACATCCATACATGCCGAACAGAATAGACACTTGCCTAAATCAAAGGTGATGCCCTTTCTTTTTGAGATTGCTTTAGTTGGGCACGCAGTCATACACTTGCCACAACCCTTTGTGCATAAATCGGAAATAAACCTCGGAAGCCCCCTAAATCTAAGAGGCAATTCAGGGGTCTCCACGGAGTATTTATTAGTGTGGTAGCCCTGACGAAGCCTTGAGAGGAGGATGTTTAGCATTTATAACTCTAGAGGTCAAATCCGCAGTAGGAGAGATTAAAGCTCTTATTGCAGAGGGGGAAGTCTGAAATATTTTCACCCTGCATTGCCAGGGCGAGTCCCTGCCAGTTAAAGAAGGAGGGGTCGACAATTTTGTATCGCTCAAAATGGCCATTAGTATCTGTTATCGCCAGATGAAAAATCATGCCCCTCCAGCCTTCAACTGCACTAATTGCAAGCGAGTTTGGAGCAAGTTTTGGTAGATATTCAGTTTCTGGTGCTACTGTAGACGATTCCATGTTTTGAATTGCATTTAACGCAGAACGGACAAATCGGATAGATGTTTTTATCTCTGTGGCTCTGATTTTTGCACGTGCATAAATATCACCGGAGTCCTCTAGTGCTACAGGCAACGGAATAATATCGTAGGGGGCGAGTGGAAAATCACGCCTAGCGTCTATGTCTACTCCCGAGGCTCTGGCCGCGGGGCCTACCATTCCGAGTTCCAAAGCATTTTCTTTTGAAACGATTCCAACACCCTCGAGACGGGATGCGACAGAGGATGTATTCCATAGCAACTCAATAGATTCAAGAAGATCGACTTCCACTTCAGATAACTGTTTAAGCATTTTTTGTGAGTACTCAGGATGGATGTCAAAATTTGCCCGGCCAAGGGAAAGCAAGTCTCTCCCAAGTCTGCTACCGCATATCTCCGCTGTGAGGTTAAGAAAATCGCCCCTCAATCTTCCGCAATAGGCAGATGTAGGTTGAAAGCCCGCATCTTGAGCCAATGCCCCCAAATCGCCTACATGGTTGGCGAGGCGTTCTAATTCTAGTGCCAAGGCCCGGATCACAGAAGAGCGGTCAGAGATCTGAAATCCTGCTAGAGCTTCCAACAGGTTTAGATAAGCCCAACTATGTCCAATTGTTGCATCACCCGAAACAGTCTCCATCATCTTCAATGACAGCTGGTGGGGCCCCCCTACTAGAGCACGCTCTATTCCTCGATGCTGATACCCAAGGACTATTTCCAGATGGAAGACTTGTTCGCCGTTGCATTGAAAACGAAAGTGGCCTGGTTCGATGATGCCTGCATGTACAGGGCCTACAGCAACCTCGTGGATTTCATCGCCAAAAATATTATAGAAGTCCTGCGCGCCTGGGTCGCCCAATGTCCAAGGGAGGCTATATTGATCAGATGTCCATTGCTTATGAAAACGCAGAGGTTTTAACCAAGGATGGCCAATTGGCTGGAGACCCCATTGCTCAGCAATTTCTCGCTCAAACAGGTTCGCTTGGAGAAATCTGGTTGTCAGGGATGGAAATGTCTCAGGAAAAATGCTTTGGAAAACTTTAAACGATTTTGAAGTCTGATCTGCCATGACAGCAAATGCACGTTGTCCTTGGTCAGATGTGAGGCATACCAATTTGTTGTTATCTTTTGCCGAATCTAAAATTGCCTGCTGAAAAATTTCAAAATCTAGTACAGGTATTTCCTCAAGGGGATGGACTGACCCATTTAGAGCCACCAGATGATTTTTGCTCATGGCGTTCTCACTATTTGGGTGGCTTGTTCAAGCATGTTTGAAAGCGACTGTGGCATCCAAATCCCCACCAAAAGTGCAATTGCTAGGGCTACTACTATGGGACCGACAGTACCGATGGAATCCCTGTAGATAACTTCTTTGCTGAATACTCTCTCATCGCCTAGAACCGCGGTCAAAACGAGTTTGCTGGAAACCAAAAAAATCATTGCCAGAAATATCAGTAATAGCCCACCCACCCACATTCTGCCGGAAGCAAATGCTATTGAAGCCAACTGATACATACCCATAAAAGGACTAAAAGGTGGGCAACAGGTAGACGCAAAAAACCCAATGAGAAAAGTCCATCCCGTCCAAGGTAAAAAGTTTATTACACCACTAACTTCCGGAACTGTACGATTGTTGAACGCCCTATGAATATTGCCTGCTCCCAAAAAAAGAGACACCTTTACCAAAGCATAAGCACCTACCAAAAACAGGGTGGCTTTAATAGCATCTCCTCCAATACCCAATCCTATAGCCAAAATACCTGCTTGTTCAACTCCGCTATAAGCCAGTAAACGCTTCAAATCTGCTTGACGCACCATGAAAACAAATGCCCAAAACATGCTAAATAGACCCATTACTACAAGTATGTCTCTGGCAAATTCCCCTTCTCCGGCGGCATTCAAAATGGCAAGCATACGGGCCAGGGCAAGGAAGGCGCAGGTGGTAACACCGGCTCCTAGTACTGCGCCAACAATCCCAGGAGTTTCGCTATAGGTATCTGGTTTCCAAGTATGAAGAGGAGCCAGCCCCATCTTTGTGCCATAGCCAACTAATAATAGGACAAAACCAGCCTTCAGCCATTGCCCTGGAAAAGAGTTGGCAATCTCTGCTATGCGGTCAAAGTATAGTGGCCCACTCATGCCCCCCAAATCAGCCGCGTAGGCAATAAAAAATGTGCCCAGTAGTGCCAGTGCCATGCCTACACTACATATCATTAAGTATTTCCATGTTGCCTCAAGACTGCGCCGGTTGTAAGTATAATAAATAAGCGGGGTTGTCATTAGGGTCATTGCCTCCATGCCTACCCATAGAACACCCGGGTGGCGGCTGGTTGCTACCAGGCTTGCCATTGAAATAAAGCCGAGCAAGGAGACGCAAAAAATCCTGAAGTTGCGATCCGGACGAAGAGCTAGATAGGCTGGAGCATAAAAGGAAACGATGGCGAATACAGCACTAACAATAAACAGAACCCATCCACCAAGGGGGTCTAGCCTAAACCAAGCGTCAGGATTGAGTTGAAATACTCCGGTCAGGCTTGCAATAACAAACAAAAAATGAATTATGCCTACAACGGGTAGTACCCTTGCTCTGTTCATTCCTGGCTTCATGTACCACACAACTGGTGTAGCCATTAGTGGAAGTATGATTAATGCGATACTCATCCTATTCCTTTAGGTCTGACATTCGCTTGGTATCTTGCGAATCAAAGGCTTGCTGGATGTGGTTGATTACTATACCCATGATGAATATGCCAACCACCAAGTCGAGCAAGACGCCAGTTTCAACCAATAATGGCATGTTTTTTACCAATAGGAGGCTAAACAGGAATACTCCATTTTCTAATACTAGATAGCCTACGACTTGTAATAAGGCTCTTCTGCGAGTGATCAGGAGGAGAAATCCTGTGAATAGGGTTGCCAACGAGGCAGGAATAAAAAGTGTCCCCAGCATACCCACCTGAAGGGGTAGCTTACGAGCGAGCAAAAATGCAAGGAAAGTGCTACCTGCTAGCAGTATCAATGAAAGGGTGTAGCCGACATATGGTGTCGGACTTTTAGCTTCCTTAGTTCGGCTGAGAGCTTGAGCCAATAGCCAGGGTATTACTGCACCCTTTATCGCAACGGTAGAACCTGCCATCAATAATACATGGATGTGCCATTCATCATGCAATAACAGTAGTATCAAACCGAGGATCATGCCCTGTAGAGCTACGCGGCGCACAAGTTGTACTGCCCTGCCGGTAGCAACCAGCAAAAAATTCATCAAGATGACAGCGGCGAGCAGAAGGTTGATGGACATTTATTATTTAGGCTCCAAGAAAAGCAACAAAAAGCCAAAAGTGCAGGCCAAAATAGCCGCCACAAGTAGCTGAGGTACGCGAATGAGCCTCATCCGGGCTAGGACTGACTCAAGTAAACCAATAAATAGTGCCAGCAATGCAAGTCCACCAAAATAGGCAGGCCAATCAAGCCACCATACAGACTTGATTGGGAGGCAGATCCTTACGAGAAGGGTGCCAGTAACCAACAGTTTAAGAGATGCTCCATAGATAGCAAAGGCTCGAAGTGGGCCACTGTGGTCTAGTAACATAACTTCATGAACCATAGCCAGTTCAAGATGGCCAGCAGGATCATCAAAGGGTATGCGAGAATTTTCTACAAGAAAAACAATCGACCAGCCTGCCAGCACTAAAATAAAAGGACCGCTTGCATTCCCCCATGTTGACCCCACCGCAAAAAATGCAGGTCCCAATGATGTATGCCCAGAAAAGAAGGCTATAGCTCCCATACCTAAAAACAGAGCCGGCTCTGCAAGAGCCGACCAGGTGGCATCCCTTGCGGCACCGAGGCCTTCAAACGAATTACCGGTGTCTAGAGAGGCTAGTACTGACATAAATCTTGACATTCCGAGGAGGTAAGCGACAAAGATCATGTCGCCACTAAAGCCAAAAGGAGATTCCGTCCCTCCCATTGGTATTACCATTGATATACCCAAACCTGTGACAACAAGTGCTATTGGCCCAGCCAGAAAGGCCCAAGTTGTGGTCATGCTCAGGACGATTTGCTTTTTCAGTAGTTTGGCAATATTTCTGTAAGACTGGATCAGTGGAGGCCCTTTTCGTCCAGCTACCAGTGCCTTTACTTTTGCAATAATCCCAAACAAAAAAGGCGGCACGAAAATAGCCACTGCTAGGTGTGCAAGTAGCAGAGCAAGGAATGGGAGTTCGGCGGTTAGCATTTAGGCAAGCGTCCAAGCAAGTAGTGCCAGAAGCGTTATAACTATGTAAAGCAGGTATATTGGTAGTAGACCCCCTTGGGCAATTCGTAGTCTTGCCAGCAACCCCGCTGAGCCTCGAAAGGCGGGATTTAAGCCATTATGAAGCATCATGTCGTGTGATTCTGTACTGAATTGAGATGGCGCAGGGAATACACCTTTGGTATTTGGAGGTGCTTTCTTGTGTAGCAATACTACAGAAAAGAGATCGCGCAGGATTTGAGCAAAACTTGAGGCGGTGTACTGAATCCGCGGGGAGTTTTTTGCATATCCGCAGTCCCATGTAGGTTGATGACGAATAACTGTTTTCTTAACCCTCCACCAGAGGAATGCACCTAAAAACACTAAAAGGCAAGTCAAAAACCACAGCTGTCCGATTGGAACAATATTCAAGAAAAAAGGAAAAGGGTTCATCGTTGTATTGGTTTGGTCGTACAGATTCAAAACCGGCTGAAGGGTTGGCGGAAGAATCATTGGCAAAATACTAATAGCAACGGCAAACAACACAAGAATCAACATTGGTCTTTTCATTAATGTGGGTATTGATGTTTTTTTTGGCCTGAAATACCTAGACTCACCTAAAAAGGCTATGCCAAATGTCCTCGCGAAAGCTATGACTGAAAGGCTACCTGCAAAAATCACTGCAGACATGGCTATTGCAGACCATATCCATCCAGAGTTTGTAAATCCTTCAAAGGCACCCAACAAGATAATCCATTTACCCACAAAACCAAATAAGGGCGGTAATCCACATATGCAAACCGCTCCTAGAAAAAAGGAAAAGGCAAGGCGTGGTTGTTGCTTTGCCAAGCCACCTAACAGTTCCAGATTTCTGGAACCAGTTATGCGAAGGATCGATCCAGCAGTCAAAAACAAGAGAGGTTTTATGATGCAGTGGTTTAGAACATGAACAAGCCCACCGGCAATCCCCAGAGCCATTAATACAGGTTGGTTTAGTGACTTTCCGGCGAATGCTATGGACAGGGCTATGGCAACAACACCCATGTTTTCTACGGTGCTAAAAGCCAAAAAACGAGTATAGTCCTTTTGAACAACAGAATTAATTGCTCCAAGCAACGCAGACAGAACTCCCAGCAATAATATACAGCCCGCCCACCACAGAGGGGGGTCTGGTACCCACATTAAGAGCCTGAAAAATCCAAACAGGCCAATTTTTACTACCAAGCCAGATGAAAATGCCGCTACTTGGCATGGTGCAATTCCATGAGCCTCTGGTAGCCAAAAATGAAAAGGGCTAATACCAGATTTAATTGCAAATCCAATTGTGAATAACAAAAAACATGCCTTCCCGGCTCCGGTATGAGCCCATCCGACGGGCAAAGTTGCAAAAAATCCTCCCCCATTTGCAGTCGCCATCAAGCAAAATGCGGCAATCAAACACATTACGCTCGCATGACTAGAGGCAAGATATATCCAACCAGCATGTCTAGCTTTATCCGAGGTATCACCTGCGATGATCAATAAAAAGCCAAAAATGGCGACCAATTCCCATGCGAGTACAAAAAATATCGCGTGGGCGGCAACTGGAATTATCAGTAGTGAAGCAGTGGCAAACCCCAATAATAAACGGTATCTTTGGGCTAGGAGTGGGTTGGTTTTTCCCCAATGTCCCTCACCATATACCATCAAAATCGGAGGAAGCAACGACATCGGGAGGAGAAACCATGCGGCTATGGCATCCATTTGCAGAGCAAAACTACCCTCTGGCAGAAAATATGGCAGGTTTACAAACCAAGTGTTTTCCAGCATGGCAGAAACCGAGCAACCGAAAATGATCCCGCAACCAGAAATTAGCAAAATAGCCGAAGGTCTGAATTGTCGTATTACTCCAGAGACTACAACTAGCACTAGAGCAAACAGAAAACATGCTGGTGCCAGAAAATACATCATTCCACCTAAAAACTACTCATCTTACCAAAAAATGCTGTAGAGAAAAAATAAAGGCCAAACTGCCGGTTTGAGAATTTCGCAAAAGTTCTAAACATCGATCTCCATATTATAGCTGTTTTCTCTTTTATGGTCAGTTTACAGCAGGCAAATCTTGGCATAGCAGTTTGCCTGTAAAGGGTTGAACTGTTATAGCCATGTCTCAAAATTGTTGAAACATTCCCTTTTGTTGTATTACGATATACATCATATAACGAGGTAACAATGGGAGCCATTTTTTCTACCCACCTGGCCTTGGCCATAGGCTTTGCCTTACTCAGCCCCGACCCACCCTTACCCGGCCTGTCTGTTCCAATCACAGAAATCGACTTTGGTACGGTAGCATCCTCACAGACCCTATCCCATAAATTCGCAATCAAAAACGAAGGCCCTGACATCATAAGCATAGCCTATGCACACAGATCATGTGGTTGCGTATCGGCAGAACTGGATAGCGATGCCATAGCCCCCCAAGATACAACATATCTAAACGTACTCCTAGACCCATCGGGCTATCGTGGCCACGTACGCAATACCGTTGACATAGGATTCAAAAACGGAACCGGCAGTAGCAGGAACGTCAGATTTAGCATCAGGGCATTTGTCCAAGACCCAATAACCTTTAGTCAACCACTGATTAGTTACAACGACATAGATAATAAAGCCGACAATCCAAAGGGCTATTACCAGAGCCACCCCATAGTTCTGACACCGGTATCTAAAGACATTTCCTTTAGTCCAGTTGCATCCGTCCCGGACAATTACAACCTGTACTTCCTGCCAGTCGTAGAAAATCTCAGCGATGGCTATACCCTCAGCGTATTCTTTTTCCCAAAACAGCTATTGGAAAACTTACAGGAGCGCAAAGGGGAATTCAACCTCAAGGTTTTTACAGACGATACCAAGAGCCTGTTCGTCAACCTCCCAATCCAATGGAGCATTAAGTCCAGTTTTAGCATAACCCCCGAAAATCCAATCTTTATTGACAATGTTCCACAAGACCATGAATACCTGTCGATTGCAAGCGTTGATGCCAGCCCTTTTGAAATAACAGAAATTACATTTTTAGGCAGTGCAGTTGGAAAAGAAAACCTTGAGAATAACAGCGAGCAGAGTATCTATCGTCTACAGCTAAGCGGTCTGACGGCTCTAATGGGTAAAATCGACAGTTCAGTCAGATCCGAGTTGGTCATAGTCACAAACAGTTCAAAGGAGCCAATTATCAAAGTGCAAGTTACAAAGCTATATACAAGGATGACCGATTGATTACAAAAAAGGTTGTCCATAGAGTTGTAGCACGAGGCCCGCCTCGGTGGCCACACAAGCGGAAAGTGGTGTGATTTTTATTTTTGTATATTTTCCATTCTGTCAGGAGAAAAAAACATGAAGTGGTTAAAATCTCTTTTCTTTGGCACTCTGATCTTTGCAGTTGCAAACCTGTTTACCCCCACCCTGACGGCTAAGCAGGCTGATGATAATTGTGAACATTTTTTTACTTTGTCTGGCCCCTACATTTGTTATCTGGTTGGTAAGTGTTACTTTGCTCACATGAACGATTGGGAAGCAAATGTCGATGAGGGCATTTCTGTAATGTTTGTCGGACCATTCTCGTTTGATCAATACTATTGTGTGTATTACTGTATATATCATGGGTAACAGTGACTAATTTCCTGAAATTGGATGCCAGTCTATTTGGCAAAACTGTTGCGTAAGCATACAACAACCCAGCCCGGGCCCCAATGGGGGGTCTCGGGCGATTCTCAGAGGCAATAACTATGTTCAACCGGTTGATTGAATGTATTCTTATTTCCACATTCTGTGGAGTGGTGCTATTGGCACAGAGTTCTCGGGCTCAGGAGAAGTCAACGGCCAGTGAAACGGTTACGATACAGGGGAAAGAGCTATATCTCCCCCATGTACCTTCCTCTGTTGATCAGGCCAAAAAAGAATACAGGGCAATCAACAGGTATTTAAGGGAAACCTTGGGTGAACTAGAGCAGGAACTAAGCGACCTGTATATGGGTGTTACAGCGAGAGATTTTTACGGAATGATAGTTCTTCCAAAAGCAAAAGCAGAGACCCCCGAAGCCCAGTTTATGGCATCAATTCTGAGTGACGAGAGCATAGACTTGCAAATAAAAGAGCTAGTAGACATCTGGAACGGCTGGCAGATGGCGATAGTTGCGAGAGGTGCCGCAAAGCTGGTAGATTATGACGAAAGCCAGGAACCGCCCCCTGCCACAGAACTGTCCGAAGTCATTAAGATGGAGGCAGGAAGGGTGGTAAAGCGCACTGCTAGGGCTATTCAAGCGGCCTTGGACGGGAGAAGTGTAAGACCACCGACATGGGATCCCGCATCGCTCATTAGAATGTATACGCTACGTGGAAACCAACAGCAGATAGCAATTATCTCCAACGAGCTGGTGCCTAACTTTGCACAGGTTTGGGATTCCTATACCGAATACTTCAACGATCGGCTCCTGGCCTTCAGTGATGTGTTGGAGAGCAAAATAGTCATAGAGGATGATGATATAAACCGCCTGTATAAAAAAACATATATAGTGCTTCTGGAGCAACTGAGGACATCCCTATGGATATGCCGACACGTTTGGAACAGGATGGCAGTTAAGGATGCGGTATTGCCTCGCTTGGAAAGGTTAGGCCCCTATCTGACGAGGTTGCCGGACATAGAAGAGTTCGGCGAGCTAAGAGAGACTGACAAGTATGCAATTGCCCTAACCGATGTGATCAACAAGGAATCCGCCAGACAAAAAGGCCCAAAGCTGGTGCCTATCAGGGAAGCCACGCCGATTTATACCCCTAAAGAAGACGAACTTCTTGAGCCTGTAACCGCGACGGTGAGGATTGGCATTGATATGGATGGTAGCGTTTACGAAGCCGAATATATATCAGGGCCTAGCTATCTTAAGGATATATGTTTGCACGCGGCGAAGCTAATGGTTTATATGCCTCTTAATAAAACGGGCTTTAAGTCAAAACAACATGCAGTCGTCGTTTATGATTTTTAATAAGCAGTGGCTGACTTGGAGAAACTATGCACAACCTGATGATCCTGGCCTTGATTATAGCCCTGCCCATGTGCGCTCAACAAAACAAAATAAACTTTGAGGTGCATGCAGTAGGCTTTCCCAAAAATTGCATTTTGAACCTGGAGATGAAGTTGAGTCACCAAGTTGTTGACTACCAGCGGATGAGGACGGAGGGAAGGAAAACTCCTTTGAAGAAAGATTTTTTGATGGAGCAAAATTCTGTCGAAAAGCATAGTTGGAAAATTTCTTTTGACGATGACGGCAGAGCAGTTTTCGACGGTTCTTCACAGGCTGTATCCTTTTCTTTTTCGAAACCAATCAGCGAATTGAGCAACGCAATAGGAGTAATCAGAACTGCGGGTAGCTTAGAAGTCGCCGTTGGTGGCAAGAAGGGTGACGGTTCAGTACCTATGCCCCGGTTCTCAAGGGTCAGCGAGCCGAGTAAGACATATGTTCTGTTTATAAAAAACCACAGCAGAGACGGCAAAATCGAAGTTAGTCAGTTGTTTTTGACCAAGGAAGAGTTGCCGAACGCACTCGCAGGCAAGCCAATAAAAAACCACCAGATTGGCATCCCAATCCCGCCCCGTTAGGGTTCAATGTGCAATCCCCAGATTGCACATTGGTATAAATTATCGTCAATTATTAAAAAAGTATTGTTGAAATTACATTATTGCCGATTAATATAATAGTAGTCAGGATGGGTGTAATGTTGATAACAGAAAGCCGTGCCACAGCCACAAATAGAGACACAATGGCCGTTATTCTTGCAGGCGGCAGAGGGACTAGGCTGATGGATCTGACATCAGACCTTGCAAAACCGGGGTTAGACTTTGGCGGAAAGTACAAGGTGATCGATTTTACGCTTTCCAATTGTGTTAATTCAGGGTTCCGCCAAATTGCAATTCTCACCCAATACAACAGTCATAGTCTGCTTCAGCATATACAATCTGCATGGACATTTCTCCCTGGAAAGTTAGGAGAATTTGTCCATGTGTATCCTGCTCAACAAAACGAAACAAGTGACGCTTGGTATATTGGGACTGCAGATGCTGTTTATCAAAATCTAGACAATATTCATGCCGTACGTCCTAAAATGGTACTGGTTTTGGCGGGTGATCACATTTATCGGATGAACTATAGTCTATTCATGCAGGATCATCTGGAGGCAAATGCTGACTTGACCATTGCCTGTCTGGAAGTGCATAAAAGCATGGCTCACCAATTTGGAGTTGCCCAAGTAGATACAGAGGGGCGGATTATTGCTTTTGTTGAAAAGCCAACCGACCCGCCAACCATCCCCGGAAAACCGGATACCTGTCTGGTAAGCATGGGTATTTATATTTTTAAGGCAGATTTCTTGTACTCTCAGTTGACTTCGGATGCAGTTAATCAAAAATCCAGTCACGATTTCGGTAAGGACATCATTCCAGAAGCAGTGTTAAACCACCGAGTCTTTGCACATAGCTTCAAAAAAAGCTCTATCCAAGAGCCAAACAAGCCGGAGCCATATTGGAGAGATGTAGGAACAGTAGACGCATATTGGGAAGCCAGCATTGACCTGACGTGGGTAGAGCCAACACTAAACCTTTATGACCAGTCGTGGCCAATCTTTACATTCCATGAACAACTGCCCCCAGCCAAGTTTGTGCATAGCGATCCCGGGCGGCAGGGCATGGCAATAGCAAGCCTTATTTCAAGCGGGTGCATTATTTCTGGTGCCCATGTCCATCAAAGCCTTTTATCGAATAATGTCAGGGTGCACAGCCACGCATTTTTGGGAGAGTCTGTGGTGCTACCAGAAGCTGATATTGGAGAACGAGCTTTCCTAAGAAAATGTATTGTCGATAGGGGTTGCCACATACCTGCAGGACTGGTAGCAGGCCAAAATCCTGATGAAGACGTAAGACGTTTTTACCGGACACAGAATGGAGTGACGCTAATATCCCAAAGAATGCTTGATCGGCTGTAGAAAAACATATGAAAGTCCTCCACGCCGCCGCCGAGTTATTTCCCCACGTCAAGGTTGGTGGGCTTGCTGATGTGATGGGAGCACTACCGCTTGCTCTTCGCAAAGAAGGCATTGATGTTCGTTTGCTACTCCCTGCCTATCCCGCATTATTAAAAGTTGCCAAAGTCTTTAGTGTAGAAGAGAATTTTCCAGACCTCATGGGGAGTGGCCAAGCAAGGCTACTGTTGGCGGAAGTACCAGGGAGCGTGACCGTTTATTTGTTAGATGCACCCGGCTTTTTTTCACGCGAAGGTGGGCCGTACGACGACCACGGCGATACGCACAGACGATTTTCTGCGCTATCGTGGGCAACAGCACAGTTTGCCCTTAGGGGTGGTTCCGAGGGCATAAAATACGACATAGTTCATGTACACGACTGGCAGACAGCCCTAACTCCCGTTTTTATCAAATGTGCATGGGAAGGGCATCGTCCAAAAACAGTATTGACCATACACAATCTGGCATATCAGGGGATCTACTCAAAGCACATACTTGATGAAATTTGGTTGCCCAAAGAATCTTTTCACCTTCAGGGAGCCGAATATTTTGACCAGATAAATTTCCTCAAGGGAGGTTTGGCATACGCAGATGCCATAACCACCGTCAGTCCAACCTATGCAAAAGAAATACAGGAGCCTGAAGGAGGCTACACCCTAGATGGAATGATGAGATACCGATCAAACGATCTGAAGGGTATCATTAACGGCATTGACGAATTGGTATGGAACCCTACCAAAGATAAGCACTTGCGAACAGTCTTTTCCAAAAAAGATATAAAGAAAGCCAAGGCATATAACAAAAAAGTATTTCAAAACGAGGTAGGGCTTGCAGAAAGCCCAAATTCACCACTGTTTGGGGTAGTCAGCAGGCTAAACGACATCAAAGGGATGGATTTGTTGATAGCCAATATCGACCACATTGTTTCTAATGGAGCGCAACTCGTAGTGCTTGGAAAGGGTGACTATAATTTAGAGTCAGCATTCCATACAGCCACATTGCGCTACCCAGGGTCAGTAGCAAACTATATCGGATATGACGAAGGCATAGCCCATAGAGTAATGGCCGCCTCTGATGTATTGCTGGTGCCAAGCAGGTCTGAGCCATGTGGGCTGACCCAGCTCTACGCAATGAGATATGGTGCCTTGCCACTGGCCAGAAAAACGGGCGGCCTAGCTGACACAATCGTGGACATAACAGAAGAATCATTGAAAGACGGAACAGCAACCGGATTCTTATTTGTAGAACCAGATTCATGGCATCTGGGAGAAGCCATCACACGCGCTCTGACATTGTATAAAAATGAGCAAAAGACTTGGCATTCCATCCAAGTGAGGGCAATGGGTCAGGATTTTTCATGGGCCAAAAGTGCTCAACAATATGTATCTCTTTATAAGAATTTGGTAAAATAGCTATGCGATGAAAAAAGTATGTGTACTACTTACTTCCTGTTTTGTGTTTGGTCAAGAGCCACCCCCACGTACATGGACTAATGTAACAAGCCTCTCGCTTGTTGCCACCACCGGCAACACAAGCGGAAACACCATTGGCTTTTCCGATAAATACACCAAAAAGTGGAGTCTGATGACCTTGACTATTAACGGTGGAATGATTAGGTCTGAGACAACCTTTATCAGACATTCTGGAAAAGGCACGTCACTTGATAATGCAACTGTTTATGAAGAACGATCATCATCTGTCACCGCAGAAAATTACACAATGAGTGCTCGCTTCGACTACCGACTAAAGGATAAAGACAGATGGTACTGGTAC
This sequence comes from Holophagaceae bacterium, assembly GCA_009783055.1. Taxonomy (GTDB): domain Bacteria; phylum Acidobacteriota; class Holophagae; order Holophagales; family Holophagaceae; genus WRHW01. The sequence goes on along the minus strand of WRHW01000023.1, from coordinate 11,444 downwards.
GGAGGTACTTCTTGGGAGCAAAACCTGCCAATAGGCTTAGAAAGTCGCACAGCCATTTCTGCGGGTATGGGGCGCATTTTAGCTGACACAAAGTCCAAATGGCGAATAGATGTAGGTCTTGGTGCTACCAGGGAACAGCCTACTTACCCACCAGCAGGATACCAAAATGAATTTGGCACCTTTAACCTAACAAGTTCTTACCAGCGCACTTTCCATGGAAACATTAACTATAACACTGATCTTGAATGTACTTATAACCTAAAAAAAATTGAAGACAGTCTATATATTTTTAAGCAGGGTATTGCAGTGACGATGACCAAAGGCACATCTCTTAAAATTGGCCTAAACATGAATTATAGAAACATCCCAGGTCTGATTTCCGTAGCGGCCTATACCCCCGACACTCCACCTGAGCACTTGGGAAACCTAATCATAAGTGCCAAAAAATTGGATACTACGGCCACTACCAGCTTGGTTATTTCTTTTTGAACACTCTGTTAGAGTAGGCCAACGTAGTTATTTGGGTTTAACGATTTTGCCTGGCCCGCTCTGCCCTCTCTCGTGCTTCCCTGGCTAGTGTATAGTTTGGGTCTAATTGTAGTGCGTTGTTAAAAGAAGTAATTGCCGCATCGTAATTCTGTAAATTATTTAGTGAAAGCCCACGATTATAATAGGCTTCTTTGGTGGCGTTTAACGATATGGACATGTTGTATTGGGCTAGGGCACTGTTGTAATCACCTTTGGCATAGTACTCATTTCCACGAGTGAGATGGCTACTGGCATCTGCTCTCCTCTGCCTTTCCCTCTCTGCCTCGTCTGCTATCCTCTGTTTTGCATTTTTTGCAATCTCCAGGTTGTTCTTGGCATTTTGATTATTCGGGTTTAGCTCTAAGGCCTTGTTGTAATCTGCAATGGCTTGGTCGTGAAAATTTTTGCCAAGGTAGCCATTGCCTCTGTTGTTGTAGGCACCGGAGTCATTTGGATCTAGCCGAATGGATTTGTCATATTCTCTTATGGCATTGTCCCATTCTTTGTTATTAAGATACTCGAGCCCTTGGCTGAAATAGGCACTAGCTTCTGCAAACCTCTGCCTTTCCCTCTCTGCCTCATCTGACAACCTCTGCCGTTCCCTTTCAGACTCATCTGCCGCCCGCCTACTTTCCTCTGCCTGCCTTCTTATTGCCCTTTCTGCATTTTCCAAACCCTTCTTTGCGGCTTGATTGTTTGGATCTATCTCAAGTGCTAGTTTGTATTCTGCTTTGGCATTGTTGTAGTCGCCATTGTCATGGTGCTCTACCGCAAGAGCGATATGGGAAAAGGCATTGGCTGTGTTTTGCGCCTGTGTCTGATTTGCAGTGCCTGTGTTGCTATTGCCTGCGTCACCGGCGTTGTTGGCTTGGCCTCTGGTAGCCTGTGGCTCCGGAGGGACTGGCTTTCTAGCCGACCACACCAGGGAAAAAAGAATGGCTCCGGAAACAAAACCAATGAGTGCGGAAACCCAAACTCGGCTAGTGTTATTATCTCGCTTCTTTGAGGGTACTCTGGGAGGAAAAGGATTGCGTTCCCCACATTTTTCGCAATAGTAGCTGTCTGGGAGCAATGGCCATTGGCAAGAAAAACAATATTTACGAGTGTAGGTTACTATTTTTCCACAATATTCACAAAAAGAGCTATCGTCGGGCAATACCCTGCTACAGGGAATACATATTGGGTGCGGTGGCAGACTGGTCATCAATACATCTTTCCACTATAACAATTCCACTTCTATTTCTTTATATCACGATTATGGATGCTTATATTTTTGATTTTGCCAACCAAACGCTTTGCAAGTTCTTCTGCTAAGGCAACGCTACGGTGGTGGCCTCCGGTGCAACCTATCGCAACATTATGGTATGCCTTACTCTCTTCGAGAATGTGTGGCCAAGACCAAACCAACCAGTCCTCTAAGCGAAGTAAAAACTCATTATATTCTTTGAATTGTTTTAGATAATCCTGAATTTCACTATTCTGCCCCGTGAGCTGTCGCAATTCAGGAACATAAAAGGGATTTGGTAAAAACCTAGCGTCAAATACAGAGTCAGCTTCTGATGGAAGCCCGTATTTAAATCCAAAGCTAGTGATTCTAAGTTGGGTGCCGGATGCCAGATTTTTTGGAAATATCTCGGCAACGCTCTGCCTAAGCTGATACAGATTCAAGCTACTTGTATCAAGAATGGTAGATGCCAGTTCTCTAACGGGTTGCAATAGCTCCCGCTCCTTTGCTATCCCTTGGGCAATGTTTCCATCCCCCGCATATCGGTGGGGTCTGCGACTTTCTGAATAGCGTCTAATCAGTATTTCGTCTTTACATTCCAGATAGAGGATATTTACATCAACATCTTGTGCTTGTAATTGAGCCAGGGCAGGCCCAGGGTTTTGCGGAAATTCCAAGTGCCTACTATCCATTCCTACTGCTATGCGGTCGTTGCCTGTACCTGCTTTGCCTTCCAATTCTAGTAAGGGGCCAAGGAGTTGGATTGGAACATTGTCCAGAGAAACAAAACCAACATCTTCTAATACTCCTAGTACAGACCTACGCCCTGCCCCCGACAAGCCTGTGACGATGATAAGTTCCATAAGAGTAGAGTATTACTATTGATAGAAAGGGAAAAGCAGTGAACAGGAAACAGTGCATGAGAAACAGATTGCCGAAGTGCCTATAGAGCACTGAATTGTAGTTACTGAAACTCGGACTGTCGAATAATCATTCATCCTCATCTACTCCGCCAATGTTAAACCGCATTACCCTCTGGATGCCACCTTGTGTTGTTTTATCTGTGTAGCTTTCAATTATTGTGTCGTCATCAAGATCGGTTTCTGTAGCACCAATATTATTAACAGTAGGTTCATCAGGGACATAAGCAGGCTGTGGTTCTACGCGATATAGATAGGAAATGATTTCATCCTCATAGCCAAAGCGCATGTTTTCAAAGTACTCATAGCTTTCGCGCTTGTACTCAACCAATGGGTCCTTTTGGCCATAGCCTCTGAAGCCAATGGCCTCTTTTAGGTGATCCATCACTAGCAGGTGGCGTTTCCATGCAGAATCAATGATTTGCAAGATTGCAACTCGCTCGTGCCAACGAAGGACATCTTCCGACCCCAGCCTTCGTTCCTTGTCTAGATAGGCAGAATGGATAGATTTTGTAAGATCTTCTGTGGCAGTCGCCTGAGACATTTTGCCCAGGCTATCGAAGTCCAGGGAGTGCAAGGCAAATAGTTGTTCGATTCTTTCCTTAAATCCTTCAAGGTCTCTTTCGCCCTTTTGTGGCAAGTAGTCATGTACCAGCCCTTCAACCACTTCGGCGGCCACTCTGAGGACATATTCTTTTGTATTACCCTTCAAAATTTCTGTGCGAAGCCCATAAAAGAAAATACGTTGCTTATTCATTACATCGTCATATTCGAGTAGGTGCTTACGTATTTCAAAATGTTGGCTTTCCACTCTCTTTTGACTTTTTTCAATGGCTCTTGTCACCATGCCGGCTTCAATAGGTTCGTCATCGTTCATGCCTAGAGTGCTCATAATGGATTTGAGGCGTTCACCACCAAAAATACGCATCAGGTCATCTTCCAGACTTAAATAGAACCTGCTAGAACCAGGATCGCCCTGACGACCGGCGCGACCCCTCAATTGGTTATCTATTCGGCGACTTTCATGTCTCTCAGTCCCTAAAATGTGTAGCCCTCCAAGTTCGACAACTTCCACATGTTCGGCAGTAGTCTGCTTTTCTAATTTCTCTATGAGTTTGTCAAATTCTGGGGTATTTCTGCCATCTTCGTCATACAGTTCAAATTTTCGTTTTTTTGCATCTATTTTTGCAAGACCTTCGGCATTGCCCCCAAGAATAATGTCTGTTCCACGCCCTGCCATATTTGTGGCAATGGTGACAGCTCCTTTGCGACCAGCCTGAGCAATAATTTCAGCCTCGCGCTCATGGTGCTTTGCATTCAGTACTACGTGGGGAATCCTGGCCTTTTTTAGCTCTTCTGCAAGGTCTTCGCTGGATTCAATTGAGGCGGTTCCGACTAAAATCGGTTGCCCTTTTGCATGTAGTTCCTTGATCTCCTCAACAATAGCCCTCTTTTTGCCAGCTTTTGTGGAGTAAACGACATCAGCAAAATCCTTGCGAATCATTGGCATATTAGTTGGTACAATCACAACTTCCAGCTTATAAATTTGCAATAGCTCTGTAGCTTCAGTTTCGGCGGTGCCAGTCATACCCGCCAATTTTTGATACATCCTAAAGAAATTTTGGAAGGTGACTGTGGCCAGAGTTTGATTTTCTGCGTTTACTTCCACACCTTCTTTTGCCTCGATAGCCTGATGCAATCCATTAGACCACCTGCGTCCAGGCATCATGCGACCAGTAAATTCATCGACTATTACAATTTCCTTTCCACGACCATCCTCTTTGGGGCGAATCATGTACTCAACGTCCAGTTTGTATAAGTTATGTGCCAGCAATGCCTGATTGAGGCCGTGGAGAGTATCAATGGCACTCGGATCGTAAAGGTTGGGAACTCCTAACAACTTTTCAGCATGTTGGATACCTTCGTCTGTAAGCGTTACCTGCCTATCTTTTTCGTCAACTTTATAATCGACGTTGATTTTTAGCTTGGGGATCATTCCATCAATTCGGTAGTACTTGGAAGTGTCTTCTTCAGAAGAACCTGCGATTATCAATGGAGTTCGTGCTTCGTCGATCAGGATGGAGTCAACTTCATCAACTATTGCGTAAACGAAGCCCCTTTGTGTAAAGTCCTCCAGATTCCACTTCATGTTGTCGCGCAGGTAGTCAAAGCCCAATTCGTTATTGGTGCAATAAGTAATGTCGCATGCGTATGCAGACCGCCTTTGGTCATCTGATAGCCCATGCTGAATAACTCCAACGGTCATACCTAAAAAGTGATAGATTCGCCCCATCCACTCTGCGTCACGTCTTGCAAGGTAATCGTTGACTGTCACCAGGTGCGCACCTTTGCCGGCAAGGGCATTCAAATATAGAGGCAGGGTTGCGGTTAAGGTTTTACCTTCACCCGTCCTCATTTCTGCAACTCTGCCCTCATGGAGAGCCATTCCACCGATGAGCTGAACATCAAAATGGCGCATCTTGAGTACACGGAGCGAGGCCTCTCTAACAACGGCAAATGCCTCCGGCAAAACATCTTCCAACGTCTCCCCAGCTTCAAGGCGTTGACGAAAAAAAGCCGTCTTTGCTTTTAGCTCCGCATCGGAAAGGGCTTGTATTTCTGGCTCTAGCTCATTAACAAGCTCGACCTTAGACCAATATCGTTTTAGCTCTCTGTCGTTTTTGGAGCCAATAAGTTTCTTCAACAAGTTGTCAATCATCACACTTCCATTCTAGTCAAACCAGTAATCATACCGAGTTGAATGCAACCTTGTATTATACTGCCGTACTGTAAATTTTTCATGCAAAAATTGTCTGATAATGCCCTGGGCGATTCACAGACAAATAAATAACCATACCTAACATCAGCGTGGGATGTGCCCAGTACGTTCCCAGCGCGTCCACGGGAAGAAATGCCGCATTCCCTCTACGATGTTTTTAATTACTTCCACAGGGCCATTCGGAACAAGTCCATTGTCGAAATCTGTTCCATTTTCACGGAAGCTCCACCATACCATGAAAGGCCTCCCCCTCATGTGGTCTATCGGCAGGAAGCCCCAATACCGGCTATCGCTCGAATTGTCTCGATTATCACCAACGGCCATCACATGACCTGGTGGAACGGTAATCGGCCCTAGAAAATCTCTGAAGCCCCCCATCATGGGAGTCATACCCTGATGATTGGAACGCTGAACCTCGGGATCGATGAATGCCCAAATGGAACCCCCGCCCGAGCCAGCAGGTTCAATAATTCCGGCAAACCTATCGACAGGCCAAGGACCTTTAACTGGAGGCGATCCCCTGTCTATGGAAAGATCGCCCAGAGTATGGTATTCCCAGGACCCTGTTTTTAGCTCTCCATTGATATATAGTCGCTTATTCCTAAATTCCACAATATCGCCTGGCATCGCAACGCATCGTTTGACAAAATTTTGTTCTCTGTCTAAGGGATAGCGAAAAACAATTATATCGCCCCGCTCTACCTTCCTCATGGGAAATAGCTTTGATTCCCAATCCCACTGCGGGACGGCAAATATAAATTTATTGACTACCAAATGATCGCCGATCATCATAGTGTCTCGCATAGAAGCACTTGGAATTGTAAAGTTTTGGGCAACAAAGGTTTTAAGAAAAAAAATAAGTATTAAAACGCCACACACCATTTCGAGATTGTCTCTGACCATGCCCTTTGTAGCACCAGCAGGCACTAATAATTCTTTTTTGTCATTTTCTTTTGCCATTCCAGCTCCGAAAACCCTTACATATCTGAGGCGTATCGCCCTGTTAGCTTATAAACTGTTACCCAATTGCCCTGAGAAAAAACTTTGATTTCGGCCATACCAATGTTTGGAAGGAAAAAGAACCGCGCCTTTTCAAAGCCAAGAGCCAATGGATATGACGATGTATGAATGGCTTCAACCCAAACGCCAATGTGGTCAGGAGCCCTAACGCCCGGAATATCAACCTTTGTGCGTCCTATAACCTGATAGAAAATTCCTTCGGACTCCCATGAAGTTGTTTTCTCCGGAAATCCTGCTGGCAACACCATTGATTTGTTGCCGCTGGGGGATACCGAAAAAACTGCTCCATCGGGCTGACAGAGGGATATGGCATTTTCTACTCCTCTATAAGAGGTAGACTGACACGTAACTTCAAGCCCTTCACTCGTTTCTTTCGACTGTAGCACCCTTATCTGCACACGGTTATTATTTTGGGCTTCACCCTCAAATCCTGGATTTTCATACAGAAAGGTTATTCCGTAGTGAGTAGGGGCATAGATAACCTGCTTGTCGTTGTGAACTACACATGCAGGCAGGGTTGCCAAAAAAATCAAACTGAGGAAGAAAGTTAATCTCATCTTAGCCCTCTGTTGAATTTCGCCATCAGTTCATCAAGTGTGGCAGAGCTTGGAGGAGTTGTATTTACTGCCTGCTCCATCTCTCTTTTTGCCTTTGGCCTACTTGCCTTGGTTTTTTCCGGCGGCTTGGGTAGTGCCATACGAGTGCTACCTTCTTTGGCTACTTTGTCAGGCTTGACTACTTTTTCTGTCGCTGTTGGCAACTTGTGTTGTGCCTTTGGATGTCGCCTTGGTTGCCCCGGTTGCTGTTTTGGTGGGCGGCGGGGAGTAGGATTTCTTGCGGGAGGTTCAAGCAAAGCCTTGATAGAAAGTCCAATCCGCTTTGCGTCAAAGTCAATCGTCATTACCTTTACTTTTATTGGCTGGCCTACGGAGAGGGCATCGCTTGGGTGCTTGATAAATGTGTGGCCGATTTCTGATAAATGAACCAGTCCATCTTGGTGTACGCCAATATTTACAAAGGCACCAAAATCGGTGACATTGGTTACGACACCCTGAAGTTCCATGCCTACCTCCAGGTCGGAGGGTTTGCGGATGCCTTCATTAAAGTGTACTACTTCAAATTTTTGCCTTGGGTCGCGTCCGGGTTTTTTGAATTCTGCAATAATGTCTGCAACTGTTTCTATGCCGAAATTGTCGTCAGTGAATGAGCTAGGGTCTAGAGAATCTAAAACAGATTCATTGCCCAGGAGTTCAGAAATAGTTTTGCCTACAGATTGACATATACGCTCGACAACAGGATAGGACTCTGGATGGACTGCGCTTGCATCTAGCGGGTTTTCGCCTCCACGGATTCGCAAAAACCCCGCAGACTGTTGGAAGGCTTTTTCACCAAAGCGTGGTACGTCCAGTAACTGCTCGCGCTTTTGAAACGCACCTTTTTCGTACCGCCACTGGACAATATTCTTTGCCAGGCTTTCGCCAATGCCGGCAACATAGGACAAAAGTTTATAAGAAGCACTATTAAGGTCTACCCCAACACGGTTTACACTTGATTCAACAGAATCATCCAAACCCTTCTTGAGTTGGGATTGGTTTACATCATGCTGGTATTGACCAACGCCAATGCTTCTCGGTTCAACCTTCACAAGCTCTGCCAGAGGGTCTTGGAAACGGCGGGCGATGCTAATTGCCCCCCTCACAGTTACATCTAAATCAGGAAATTCCTCACGAGCAACTTCTGATGCCGAATAAACTGATGCGCCTGCCTCGCTGACGCTTACACAGGCAATGGTCTCCCTGCCAGTATTGCTGAGCCATTGATGAATAACGGCCTCAGTCTCCCGCCCGCCTGTTCCATCCCCAATAGCAATGGCCTCGATAGGGTACTTGGTAGCCAGTTCATCCAATACCGCCCAAGTGCCGTCTAAATCTTTTTTTGGCTCAAGGGGATATACAGTGACCGCCTCCATAAACTGTCCCAAGCGATTAATGATTACCATCTTACAGCCAGTTCGGATGCCGGGGTCTATGCCCAAAGTACACATCTGACCTGCAGGAGGTGCCAAAAGGAGATGATCCAGGTTTGTTTGAAATACTTTTATTGCTTCAACATCTGCTCGTTTTTTGGCCTCAATCCTGACATCAGTTTCTAGGGTGGGAGCTAAAAGACGGTCAAACGCATCCTCGCATACAGAGTGGAGACTAGCACGATAGCCAGATTTTGGATTGATTTCCACTCTTGAAACCAGAGCCGTAACCAGTCGTTCTCGGTCGGTTACTAATTTTACTTGCAAAATTTCCTCTTTTTCACCTCGTCTAATTGCAAGTACACGATGGGTAGGGGCTTTGCGTATAGGTTCCTTGTAATCCCAGTAGGGCTTAAAACGCAGGGCTTCCTGTCCATCCTTACGCTCCTCCCTCAGGAGAGTCGTAATAGTTCCGTGGTCAAAAAACTCCTGACGTAACCATGCCCTAACATCAGAATTTTCTGCAAGCCGCTCGGCCAGGATGTATCCAGCACCCTCCATACAAATAGATGGAGTTTGTAAACCTTCGCTATCTTCGCTTACATACGGAGAGGAAAGCATGAGAGGGTCGGCCCCTGAATCATCGGCCAAAAGCTCATTCAATAGCGACTCAAGGCCAAGCTCCTTAGCAACAGTCGCCTTTGTGCGCTTCTTGGGTTTATAAGGCAAATACAAATCTTCAAGCTCAGTCTTTGTCCAGGCATTTTCAATTTTTGCAGTCAACTCTGGAGTGAGCTTCCCCGCCTTGTCTATAGACTTTACAACGGTCTCGCGCCTCTCTAGGAGTTCTTTGAAATAGGTTGCCCTTTCTTCTATGGAGCGAATCGCAACTTCATCTAAAGACCCAGTAGCTTCCTTGCGATACCTTGCAATGAAGGGAACTGTATTTCCCTCATTCAAAAGTGCCATAACAGATGCTACTCCTACCCTAGGCAGGGACAATTCCTGACAAACACGTTCAACTACAATCTCCACAAAAAAATCCCCCCACTGTTCTCTACTACATGACAGGCAACCTCCATTATATCAGTTTCAAACAAAAAAGCGTCAATCGGTATGAGATGACCCCTTTTCAAAACCCAATGGGGTTTTGAAGCATCGGAGTTGTAAGGAAGGTTGCTTATACCGAGTTGCACACATACGGGTGCAACTTGTACTAGGTTGCGTTTAATCGGGATTAAACGCGAAGCGCAAAAGTTTTTGCAAACACGAGCAAAGCCCGTATTTTCAAAAACTTGCGGGCACCGCATTCGCGTTGCCGTCATACCAAGTTGCTCCCGGTTGGGTGCAACTTGGTATTGGTATCAGTTGGTAAGAATATCCGTCAAAACAAAGAGGCATTTCAATAGGCTATTGCAACTTACAACTGGAATAATCTATCATGTATATTAGGTTTGTGTTCGGAGCCCTAAATGGCGGTTGCAATAACTAATACACACACCATCGGTATCATTGGCGGTGGAAGGAGTGGGTCTGCCATGTTGCGCTTTCTGCTAAAAACCAATGTGGCCAAAGTAGTTTTTGTGATGGACATCGAACCCAACGCCCCAGGGATGGTAGAAGCCAGAAATCACAATATTTCAGTATTTACAAAATTACCTGATGCGCTAAAACAGCCGCTTCCAGATTATATCTTTGCAGTTTCAAGTGACAGCGAAATGGATGAGTTATTAAAGCAAACCCTAAAAGGGACTCCAACTCGCATCATCAACCAATCCACCAGCAGGATGATAGTTGAACTGGTAGAAGACAACAGGACGCAGATACAACTAGGAGTGGGCGAGGCAGTTAATGCCATCAAAAAAGAATTGCTGACCACCCTGACTGCCAGTCAGGGGCTGACATATAGAATTAGTAACATGATGGCGAGTATGCAGATGCTTGCTCTCAATGCCAGCATCGAAGCCGCCAAAGTTGGCCATGCCGGCAAAGGCTTTGCGGTTGTGGCAGAAAACATGACAAAATCTGTAGAATCTGTGCGCAAACTCACCCAAGAAATCGAAGACGTAAACAAAACCCTGACTACTATTTCAGGAGAAATTGAAAGCGTTTTGGTTCTGCTGAAGTGAAGTAACTCTAAAGTGCAGAGTTGCACTTTAGAGTAGCCAGTGACAAGTAGCGAGTGTCAAATACTAATGGTTAAATTGCCGAAGGACTCCAAACATAGAAAGACAATTGCGGACATCAGGTCGAAACCAGTGCCGAAAAACCTGATCTGGGAAGATATAGAATCGCTATTTAAGGCCATCGGGTGTATAGTCAAAGAAGGCAAGGGTTCTCGTGTTACGTTTCAGTACGCCCTCAAACAAAAAAACCGGCCAGATAGAATAGTTCAAGAACACTTCCATCGCCCTCACCCCCAAAAAGAAGCAAAACCTTACCAAATCAAAATTGCTGGGTTTTTTCTTACTAGACTAGAGGAGTTGCCATGAAAAAATCAGTCACTGCACCATATAAGGGTTATACTCCCACGATAGAGTACAGCCAAGAAGACGGCTGTTTTATCGGCAAAGTGTTGGGTCTAAACCTTCATGGCATATCGTTTGAAGGTCAAACAGAAGATGAAATTAGAGTAGATTTTGAAAACGCTATAGATTTTTATCTAGAAACAACTGAAAATCCAGAAAACCAGTTTGATGGCTTTATTACATTACAGATTACTCCAGAAATGCACTGGGAGCTATATGGTAGAGCAAAGCGAGCAGGCAACGACAACCTCAACGCATGGCTTGTTAAAGAGCTGAAAGAATCTGTATTGCATCTTCCTTGATACCTATTTTGCATTTTATACTAGGTTGCGTTTAATCGGGATTAAACGCGAAACGTCATAATGAACGTGACGTAAGCAACCAAATAAACAGCGATTTGAAAGGACAAAATGCAGGAAAAGTCAGCGTGACTGCCTCGTGTATCCACTTGCAGGCAAGTGGATGCCGAGAGAATTTT
>WRHW01000022.1 GCA_009783055.1 Holophagaceae bacterium | reverse complement strand
CTCTATGGGAATCGTAAGTTTTGAATTAGACCTAGTACCATGTAACGCTTTAGATGCTTGCTTAACGGCGTAGCAAGTCCGCCTTGCAAGCATCTAGCGGTCGTGATTTGCGAGCAAATCCCGACCCTAGTGCAGTGTAACACTTAAGTGTTACACTGCACTAGTAACTCGTAACTAGAAACTAATATTATTCTGGCCACTCGCCACTTGTCACTGGCCACTCAATATGGATTCCCTGATTGCACATTGGTATAAGTAGGCTAAAATGGGCATGTTGGTTAATTGCCAGTTTGGAGCATATATGAAGCATTTCGGGAGTCCTAGGTTGAGAATTGTATGGGCATCCATATCAGTTGTTATGTTTGTAGCTTTTCTAGTTGGCTTCAGCACTTCTGATGGATCAGGCGGGTTTGCCATCCATGTATTTGGGGCAACCATCCCACAAAACCTATTAGCAAGCATGAGCGACCTGGCTGATCCAATTCAGTTCATTAGAAGCTTTTTGAGGACACTCATTGTATGGGTAGTTCCTTTTACATTTTTTGTTACAGCATATTTCCCTCTTGTTGAAGCCATTGAATCAGACAAATTAAAAGGGTTTTTTCTTGGAACTATTTTGGGAGCGGCAAATGGATTTTTTTATAGCCAGCTCCTGATCATGCCAATTTGGGCAATTTGTGTTCGCATTATGGGTTCGATGATTCCAGCTTCATTGGCTCTGGCAGATTTACATGCTTTGGTTCTTGGTGTGCAATTGCTGGTTTGGGGCATTATTTTTAATCGCCTGATTCGCTCCAATAGAGGCATTGCAATGGTATTGACCTTTGGACTGAGTGCCATTGGAACCAAACTTAGCTACCTATTGGATTTTGGCGAAGTATTTGGTATGAGTTCTAGCCAAATAAAGATAGTTGATTTCTTCTATCATTTTTTGCCGTCTGAACATATTGCCGATACATCCATAGCACTTAGTACGCTGATCTATGGTGTATGTGGCGCATTATTAATCGCGGCACTACTTGTTATTCTGCCTCTTGGCAAGAAGAGCAAAGCCACCGGATAGCACCATTGTGTAACAAATAATAATGAGCTATTGACATGTTTTTGAGATTTGGTGCCAAACAGATATTCAGGCAATTTTATTGGTTGGCATTTTTTTCTACACTGCTGAGCCAAACTCAGGAACCTCCGAACCAGGATATTGGCAAAACAAGGCAGAGGCTTCAAGAATTACAGATACAGCGGAGCCAAGTTGATAACCAGATTAACCTACTCCAAAAACGCAGAAGTGGCGTGTTGGTTGAACTCCAAGGTATTACCCTTAGGGCATCTAAAGCTAGAATGCAGGCAGAAGTGGCGCAACTGAGGAGAGAGGAACTCCAAAGCGAATTGCTACTTTTGAAGGAAAGAAAAACAGCGATACAGAATGAAACCGTCAGACTGAAAGGTAGCCTACAGCGTCAACTCAAGTGGCTACAGGCACTTGGGCCTCTTGGTACCCTGAGTTTTTTCCCCAGTTATTCAGACGTTGAAAATTATTTAGTTAGAAGTCGCTATCAGGAATGGTGGAGAAACAGGGAAAACCAAAAATTGCAAACAGCTCAAAAACTACATGCCGAGCTAATTGAGCAGGAAAGAGAAATTGCAGGAACAGAAACAAAATTATCCGAAGTCAGTATTGAGATGGCAAATCTCCAAGAAATGTTAAACGCCAATGAAAAACAATTGCAAGAGTACCTCAATAGGATTCTCAGGGACGAACAACAAAAAAAAGGAATACAGTCAGAGCTAAACGAAGAATCTATTTTGTTGGAAAGAATGCTGGAATCACTCCTATCAAAGACTAAGAGTGGTACTAACATAAACCCTGCTATTCCTTTTCAGAACTTGATGGGAAAATTACCTTTTCCGGTAGAAGGAAGTCTGGCAGAAGGGTTTGGAGTTCAGGTACACCCTCGTTTTGGGACAAGAACAATGAACTCATGGCTACTTATTGCCGCCAAGGGGGGAGCAACAGTAAAGGCGGTAGCTGACGGCCAAGTCATAAAGGCAGAGTCTTTCCAGAGCTTTGGACTTATGGCGATAATTAGTCATGGAAATGTATATCACAGTCTGTATATGCACTTAAGGGCACTTTCCGTGCAAGAAGGTCAAATAATCAAGAGTGGTGAAACAATTGGATATGTCGGCGACACCCCTGATGGACCAAGGCTGGGATTTGGGATTATTAGAAATTTTCAAAATAAAAGAACACCAGAAGACCCACAGAAATGGCTGGCTTCTAGATATGTTTCTAGAGGTAGGTAATAGTCGTTTACTTGGTATAATTCACTATATCAATAGCATTTCTATCAAGTTGAGAAAAGATGTTTAGAGTTTTGCCCAGCGTTCTGCCAAGGCAGTTCTTCCATGTTTATTGGCCAGTGCAATCGCGCTTTCTTTAGTTTTTTGCCAACCAGCAGATTGTGTGTTCCACAACTTTAATAACTCGTCTGCCTCTTTGTCCTTTTCCAGACCCATGTAGGCTTCTAACAAAGGTTGCCATTCATATCCCCAAAGTCTTTCAGCCTCGCCACCATATCGTCCAAGATCAGCTAAAATCACTTGCAGTCGCCACTCCTGAAGGTCGATAATTTTTTGCCACCTCTGCCTCATATGATACTCCCTCATCATCATCCACCTTGCTGAAAATGACGGTGGCAGGTCGAGGGGGTCACTTTCGGGTGAAACAACCAGTGTTTCTTTAAAATTTGTGAAATTGTAGTTTGGCTTCAATTCTGACCAAGGCATCCATAGTGCCCACAATTGAGGGTTTGTTGGCTGGCGTACCAGAGACCACTCCACCATTTCTAGCAGTGATGGGGCTAGGTTTTTCATCTTTTTGCTGTGGATAAAGTATCTGCTACTAGCATGGTTATAGCCTGCTCCAGCCCAATTGGATGATGCTTGCTCAGTGACATAAGTAATTACACTGTGGCATAGCACTGCATATTCACCCCAAATAGCCTGATCATCTTCATCCGACAGCAGTAACGTGTCATCAACCCCTGCGTCTTTACCAATTTTTTCTTTTGTCAAGGCTTCGGCTTCATCCTTAAGTTTCCCTAAGAGGTTAATTTTAGCTGTGAAGTGATTAGGATGCTCAATAACAAAGCGATGCAAAAACTCCGCAGGTGTTCGTATAGAGTTTTGCTCAAGTGTCTGACACAAAAGATCTTCGGTGGGTAGGTTGGCTCCGTGTCCTATGATTCTGCCATTGCTGTCAACCAATGCCCATTGGGATACTCCTACTTGCCATCCCATCTGCTGGCATATTAGTTCAGATAATCCGGGGTTTAGAATAGAGCTACCCAACTCCCATTTACGGACACGGTTCTGGTTGATAAGTGTGGAAACGTCTTTAGCTGAGGCTTCTCCATTAATAATTACCAGAATTGCCGTCTGCGTGTTGTAATAGTGAGTTTCTGCCATCACGTCATCCATATCTGGTTTGTCAGGTTTTTCCGGTATTTCAATGATTGCCCATTGGCTTGCTACATCTTCTCTACCGCAGTTAAGTGCCAATTCGCCAGCCCTGCGCTGTAAATCTTTGTACGCGGGAAATTTTGCTAAATCCAATATGATGGTTTCCGCGTCATGAATGCGGTTTGCATTTATCAGCGATTCTACTAACGGCAAAACAGTATCCTTCAGTACGGCTTCTATCATCCCCTTAGATTGGTTTTCAATTATTTCCTTTGTAATAGATGTAATACCCGCATTTATCCTTTCGGCCTGGCCAATTTGAAATCTGGCACCTAAGCGTATCTTGTTCCACCTTGGCCAAAGGGTTTCTGCAATATTATCCCAATTGTTTCTTGTTATTTCTTGGGCAATAAAAAAACCAAGTGCCTTGCCGTAAGGCCATGACGTTGATTCATCACTTGGGGGTATTAGCCTATCCAAAACAGACTTGGAAAAGCCTGGCTTGACTATGGAGTGCATCCATCCGTATAATTCCCAAACCTGCATATTTGTTGGAACTGCTTCCAAATATTCTTCAACCTTGCTTATGTGGCGACGATAAACTTGAACCACTGTTGGGCTACAAGCATCAACCGGCACCCATCTTCGAAAATCAAACCAGTTGTTTATGTTCCAAAAACGCCAGTCGCCACTATTAAACAACACATCAAATTCTTGAGCATAAGGCCCCCATATTTTGATGTCTTGTTGAGGGCTGAGTGTTTTTTCATCTAAATCACTCGTGTCAATTAGAGGTGAATTAGTAAAAATGCTGTAATATACTTCAGCCCCGCCCTGATTGTTCATGGATTTGAGATCCAACTGTAAAGTTTGCATTGTACGGGTTTCTGCTATATTTCTGAGGATTTTTAGTAAGTGCATCCTTGCATCTATATGGTTTGGATGTTGCTTAATAAAATCCCGTAGCTTTCTTACAGGGCTTTTGATGCCTGCGTTTTCCAATGTTTGTCTCAAAAAATCCGCTTCCGGCAACTCACTTCCCTGAAGTAAAACACGCCCCAGGTCGTCTGTAAGTGCCCATAAAGAGTTTTGCCCGAGTCTCAATTCGCTCATAAATCTTGAGTACACAGGCGATGTGGTTTGCACTGATTCAAAGGTTAGGTTCATTTCTAAAAGTTCATCACCTTTACATAAACTGCTAAGACCAGCATAAAGCGAACTGCTTTGTTCACCTATATGTAGTAAAAACGCAGAAGAACTCCCATTGACAAAGCGAGCCGTTCTCATGCGCCTTTCTACAAGTGGAGACTGAGCAAACGCCGTTGCAAAAAACATCAATGCCATAAGGATTTTCAGAAAATTTCGCACAATACTACTCCTAATGCTAAAACTCGATGGGGGTTTGAAAAAAACTCACAAAAACAGTATCTCATATTTCTTTTCCTGATTGGGGTAGTGGCCATGATTTTTTGCGGTGCTAGGTAGGTGCAAAACCCAGCGTTACACCTACTCCCTCCGATGTACATCTTCAGCTTGGTGGTAGCAATTGTTGAAAAGACGACATATTTCGTTGGATTAGGTTACACTTCGGGATAGGCGGCACTAAGCCCCCTTCTTTCCACCTTCGGTGTCTTGTAAAACCAGTGGTTTTGCAAGAGGCTTATGGTATTACCACTTATCAATTTTTTCAATTCTTTGTTGGTGTCTGCCACCCTCAAATTCGGTTTTGAGGAAAGCTTCAAGAAATGACTTTGCATCTAAAAAATTTGAAATTCTTTGTCCAATTGCTATTGCATTTGCGTTATTATGCGATCTAGCTAGGCGTGCGTGTTCAACACTTGTAACAAGCGCACACCGGATGCAAGTATGACGGTTAGCCGCAATGCTAATGCCGATACCCGATCCGCAAACTAGCACCAACCTATCCCAAGAATCTTTGCCTGCCGCGGCACGATGTGCAAAGTCGGGATAATCTACTGAAGCAGTTCCATTTGTACCAAAATCAACTACATCATAGCCCTGTTTTTCGGCCAATGTCCGAAGTTGTTCTTTCAAGTTGAAACCAGCATGATCGCTTGCAAATCCGATTCGCATAAAAAAACTCCTCTCAATAGAGTAACTGAATGACCTGCCATCCCGTACTACAATATAGACCATTAGATCGCGGCTTTTTAATCTGCATGATGGAATATGCCGACCCAGCAACCTGGTCAAGGGTTCTCAGGGGGTTACCTGGCAACCTATATGGGCGGGATAGGCTAACTCCGGCAAAAACTCGCATTTTTTTGCCGGACGGGCGTTTAGTAGAAACTCATTCCGTGCCTCTTAGGTGGCAAAGGGCACTCCCATGGCTGGCAAGTTTACCGATAAATGGGAATAACAATGGATTTAGGTCAGATTCAAAGAATGGTCAGAATCCAATACCGCAGAGTGACATTAACTATGTAGGCGGAAGCCTGAAATTTTGGGCAACAACTTTGAGGCTACTGCAGTCTATGGTCATTAGGGGGGCATTGCTACCTCAGCTCAATACTGATGTGACCCCTTGGCGAGCACACTGGGGTGTTAGTTTTACAAGCCAATCAGATCGTGACCTATTGGAAAGCATACAAAATGCGATGCCTCCTTCTGTTATGGCATTTCCGGAAGATGACAATTGGGCATTTACAAAGGGCTACCCTCTTGGTTCTCTGGAAGTTGAGGAGATTGATGATCCATCTGCAAAGCCTGCAGTCCCTAGTGATTTGATAACTGCTTTTTTGGAAGATGGGGCAGATTTTTTAGTAAGGTTTGTTGCCGGTGCACTAAAACCAGGTGAGGACACTCGGTTGGCGTTGATTCATAGGCTAAGAAGCCACAAACGGGATCGATTGCCGTGGGACAACCGTCTGATGGTAGCCCTTTCACATCCAATGGGGGAATTTCCAAATGTTGGTGTGATGGAAAGAACATTGGGCGAGCAAATGGATCAATGGTCTGAAGGGGCTAGAACACAATGGATAAGACCAAGCTTGCGCCTTGAAGCTCCATCGGTTCCGCCTGGGGATAGGGCAATCCAAGATGCTGACAAGTACTCAGAGGAAGGCTGGACGCTCAGTGTTGGGCTAGAAAACTTAGATGGTGAAAACATTACAGCAACAATGCTATTTGAATCGGCTTCTCCTGAGCCCGAGGTCATTGAGGCTCGCAAGGTTTTGTTAAGGGGATTGGCGCGTGCAGTACCATTTTTCCCCCCACTGCAAGGGGCACTGGCAGGGCAATATCCAGTCGACCTGAAACTCCTTCCTATAGAAGCCTGGTCATTTTTGACAAAGGATGCAGAGCAACTTAAGGATGCAGGTTTTTTGGTTCATCTGCCCGAAGGGATAGCAGAATTTGGAGGAGCTAGAAGACTCCGAGCAAAGGTGAAGTTGGGGGCGAGAAAAATAGAGGAGACACAAAAAATTGAAGGCGGCCAATCTGGATTAGATGGCTCGGTTTCTGCCGACTGGTCGCTTATGTTGGGAGATGACAAACTAGAAATTGAAGATTTTGCCCAAATAGCAAGTCTAAAACATCCATTAGTGGCTTGGAAAGGGAAGTGGGTTGCACTGGATCAGGCCACCCTCGGACAAATATCACAGATTATTAATGCGAGCCGAGGAGCTGGGTTTGAAAGCATGACTAAGGGAGAAGCACTAGCGGCGGCTCTAACAGGCACAGCAAGAATACCTGGCGTAAACGAGGCCATTGAAGTTGAGGTTGCAGGTGATTTTGGTTCTGCGTTAGCGGAGTTAAAGAACCTGCCTGATAAGCCAATTACGCAACCCCGCGGATTTATTGGTCAGATACGTGGCTACCAATTGCGCGGGCTGGCATGGCTTGAAGGGCTTTCGCGTCTTGGTCTAGGAGGTATCCTAGCTGATGATATGGGACTTGGAAAAACGATAGAGGTATTGTCTCTGTTACTACATCGTCAGCACCAAAGCCCACTACACGGCCCTCCAACCTTGCTAATTTGTCCAACATCCCTATTAGGTAATTGGGAAAGAGAAATAAAGCGTTTTGCTCCGGAACTCCCATTTTTTGTGCATCACGGAAATAATCGGCGTGACCTTCCACTACAATTTGAACATCACACGATTGTTATGACTACTTATGGTGTTGTGAGGCGCGAGGAAGATACATTTGTTGCAAGATATTGGGGAATGGTGGTGGTAGATGAGGCGCAGGCTATAAAGAACAGTAGTTCCGCTCAGGCAAAATCTGTGCGAAGGCTCAGAGCACCATTCAAACTTGCTCTGACAGGTACTCCTATAGAAAATCGCTTAACCGAGCTATGGTCAATCATGGCGTTTGCGCTACCTGGCTATCTAAACGCTGAATCGCATTTTAAGGAAAATTTTTCTACTCCAATAGAAAAATATAGGGACCCAGATTCTGCAACAGAACTTCGTGCCAGGGTGGGTCCATTTATACTCAGGAGACTAAAAACAGATAGGGCAATTATTCAAGACCTTCCTGAAAAGCATGAAATGAAGGTTTATACCCAACTTACCAGAGAGCAAGCCATGCTTTATCAAGCTCGCGTTGATCAAATGGAAAAAGATTTGGCTACTTCTGCGACAGGCATCGAACGCCGCGGACGGATATTGGCACTGCTTACACACTTGAAGCAGATATGTAACCACCCAAGTCAATTTTTGAAGCAAACAGGGCCATACAAGGGCAGATCAGGGAAGTTAGAGCGACTTACTGACATGCTGGAAGAAGTTATTTCTGCAAAGGATAGGGCTTTAATTTTTACCCAATTCAAGGAAATGGGTGACAGACTCCAGGTTCACCTACAAGATGTCCTGGGGTTTGAGCCACCATTTTTGCACGGTGGCACTACAAGGGAGCGGCGTGATGAGATGGTTCGCACTTTTCAAGAAGAAGCCTCAGCTCCTCCAATTTTAATCCTGAGCCTGAAGGCCGGAGGTGTGGGACTGAATTTGACTGCGGCAACGCATGTCTTTCACTATGACAGATGGTGGAATCCTGCTGTCGAAGACCAGGCTACAGACAGAACGTACAGGATTGGCCAAGGTCGAAATGTGCAGGTTCATAAATTGATTGCTATGGGAACACTAGAGGAAAAAATAGATAGTATCCTTGAGTCTAAACGAGACTTAGCTGATCGAGTTGTTGGCAGTGGTGAAGGATGGCTAACAGAGTTGGATGATGAGGCATTGCGCAGATTGGTTGCACTCGATGCTGATATGGAATTGATGGATGAAGAAGAACCACTTGAAGAGGTTTTTTAATGATTCAGACAGGAGAGCGATTTGGAACAACTTGGTGGGGGAGACTCTGGTTAAACGCACTGGAGCAGTTAGGCGATGGCTACGAATTTCGGTTACAGAGAGGTAAAAAATATGCACAAGAAGGCGTTGTTAGTCACTTCAGTGTGAATCCAGGATTGCTCCAAGCAAAGGTTCATGGCAAAAAAACATATGAAGTTACATTGGCACTTCCTGCACTTACTCAAGCTCAATGGGAAAGGGCTTTAGAGCGAATTACGCTGGAGAGCAGATTTGTTGCTAGTTTATTGGCTGGAGAGATGCCTAAGGGTCTAGATGAAATTTTTCGGGAATCCGGAGCAAGTCTTTACCCCAGAGTGCCAAAGGAACTGCAAACTCACTGCACATGCCCTGATTCTGTAAACCCATGTAAGCACGTTGCCGCAGTTTGCTATGTGATGGCTGAAATACTGGATCGCGATCCTTGGATATTGTTTGACCTGCGCGGTAGAACCCAAGAGGATATACTGGCTTCACTTCATTCTCTTTCGACTGTGGCAAATGCTGATCCGCCTCCGCGAAAAAGGGGACGTCCGAAAAAAAATGTATCCATAAGCGATCTGGTCGTCAGAAAAAAAGATGTACTGACCCAGTGGAGTGAAGTATCTCCGGAAAAATATGATTCATTACCTTTCGCACTGCCAACTATTGTTATCCCGCGTTCTATTTCTCCAGATCCTTCTGTTTTTGTACAACTCGGCCCATTGCCCCATGCACGAATTGAAGCAAGTCTTTGCCTGGCCGCGTTGATGCACAGAACTGCTCAAGTTGTGCAGAAGCAAATTGAAGAAGGAGTTGGAGCTATAGATATGGAAGATGAAAATACAGAATCAGAAGTGGTAAGTCCCTTTGAAACACCACTGCCTACTAGGATAAACCATCGTCCACATCGCCATTGGAGACAAAAGCGCAGGCGGTGGTCGACATCCTAAACAATATGTTATTTCAATCCATTCCCCTATAGGAGGTATTATGAAAACAATCCAAACCCAGTCAGCACCAGCCGCGATAGGCCCATACAGCCAAGGGAAAGTTGTTGGCAATTTGCTATATACCGCAGGTCAAATTCCCCTAAATCCTCACACAATGGAGATTGTTGGAGGAGGAATAGAAGAACAGACAAGCCAGGTGCTAAAAAATTTAGATGCACTTTTGTCGGAAGCTGGGTCGTCTTGGGAAAAAGTTGTTAAGACTACCGTATTTATGACAAATTTAGGAGATTTTGCTACCTTTAATTCGGTCTATGAACAACATCTCAAAGGCGCAAAGCCGGCCAGAAGCACTGTTCAGGTAGCGGCTTTGCCTAGGAATGCAATGATTGAAATAGAGCTAATCGCTGAAGTGTAGCAATACATTCGGTGAAATTAAACAAGTTTGAATTTGCGAATCTGGGATTGTAGGCCACTGGCAAGGCCGGCTAACTCAGTAGCGGTGCGTGCTATTTCGCCGGTAGTTGCTGTCATCTGCGATGTGGCCGATGCCACAGTGACAGATTCGCTGACGCTGTTTTCCACCTGTTTTGCTACCTCGCTACCTGCTTTCGATTGCTCTTCAGTGGAGGCTACAGACTCTCTAGTCTGAATGGCAAATTGGTCGAGGCTTGCCCTGATTTTCGCGAGTAGTTCTACCGTACTGGCAACCATTTCTCCACCTCGTTTAACAGAATTTCTGGCCTCAATATTATACTGGGCAATTTCTTTTGCCGATGAACCGCTTCGCTCTGCTAGTTTTCTAACCTCTTCGGCTACAACTGCAAAGCCTTTACCTTGTTCGCCTGCTTTTGCGGCCTCGATTGCCGCATTGAGGGAGAGCAAGTTGGTTTGGTTGGCTATCTCTTGAATTACTCCAATGGCCTGAGCTATCCTACCTGTCGTTTGAGTGATATCTTCCATTGCATCCCTTGTGGCTTCCCCAGCGGCGTTTCCTTGGTGAGTTGCCTCAAGTGCTACTTCAAGCTGAGAAAGCGAACTTTTTGCCCCATGGCTAACCTCGTCAATAGAAGCTGATAGCTCTGCCATTGCCGTTGCCATCCTCTCTGCACCATTCCTCTGTTGATCTGCGCTCCGTGCAATTTCTTCAGTCGTAGATGACATTTCTTCTGCCGATGCAGAAAGCTGGGTCGAGCCACTGGCAACGCCGTCTACTCCTCGACTTACATCTCCAACGAGTTGTTTTAGACCAGTGACCATATATCCAACAGAGTCAGCAATTGCACCTAATTCATCCATGTATTGTGCTTTGGATTGGACAGTTAGATTGCCGTTTGCTACTTGATCAATATCTATTGCCAATTTTTTCAAGTTGTTTACTATCATATTGGAAATTAGGGTTCCTAATACAACCGAAGCAAATACAACAATGGCGATAAATATTGTTAATATTACTGTTGATCGCTGAGCAATTGTATGATTTGCTTCAATTTGCTTTCGTACAATATTTCTTATAGTTTCCTTCATTTCATCCAGAGCTTTGTCAAACGCATCTCTGGCTGTCACTAGTGTAGGATCTCTCCATACCTCTATCGCCTCAGCCGTTCTGTTTGCCATTGCGTGGGCTACGTTACTTTCAACGTACAAAAAATATTCATCCATAGCTTTTAGCGTCTTGTTTACGACCATTTCCTCTTCTGGCACTCCTTTTGAGAACTCCATCATTCTTTTTCCATTTTCTGATAAGCGTAAATGTTGATTATCGTACGCTTCCTTGAAGCGCCTTAGCTTATCGCTATCCGTTTCCAACATCATATCCCTGACCGTCGACCTCAAATCGGCAAAGCCTTCTCCCATCATTCCAGCTACGTCAAGGGCTTGTGATTCTGTAAATAGCAAATCATCCGAACCTTTCATACTTCGAATTTCAATAATTCCAACGATTCCTACAATGAAGGTTAGAAATGCTGTTATTGCAAAACCTACCATAAACTTTGTTTTCATTTTAAGATTTAGGTACCAGTTCATAAGTCTTCCTCCTGATGTGGTTATTGGTAAAAAAACTCAAATTTTTGAATAAAATATTCAAAAATTCTAAACTGATTAATTTTAACAATTAAGGAAATTGTTGTCAACATGAAAATTGAAAAATCTTTATTCATAGATGTTAAATGATGAAATATAATGATATTAAAATAAATTATGAATAATAAATTTTAATTAATAATTAAAATAAATTAACAAAATCTGCAAAAAAATGATAGTTTTGAATTTTCAAATTTCGATATGCTGATGTCAAATGTGAAAATGAATAAATGAACTGTAATTGACTGCAACTACAAAATTAATGATAGTAAGTTTGATTTCTTAATCTTATTGTTACGAGATTTCGCGGTCATCCACTCGCATTCCCCACACTTTATTGCGATCGGTGTCTTGCAAAAACATTGTTTTGCAAGAGGCTCATCAAATTTGGTTTTTTTGTGTTCATGAAAAACCAACAATGTCCGATAAGGTACGTAGGGAGTCTGTATGGATTTATCCAGTATTTCACCTCAAGCTGTTTTGGCCGCCAAAAATGCCCAAACTGGGATTGAGTTTTCGATGTTAGCTACTCGACGTGCTATTGATACGATGCAGGCCGAGGGACAATTGGTAATGCAATTGGTTGAGCAAGTAGCTGGAGTTGGGCAAAACATTAACGCCAGTGTATAAACACACTGACCACAGAATATTGCTAGTTCTGTGATTGGCACGTTCTGACTAATGTCTGGCTGTACCTGATTGGGTGCAACCTGGTGCAAACGTAGTTGCTACTTCGCCCTTGCAGGTGTCGGTTGGGTTTTATTGGCTATGGGTAGCCCACCCTTGGATGATTTGCCGTTGGAGAACTTCAAATCCCAACCTACTTTATCTCCAACTTTTAGTCCCAGACGCTTAAACGTGCCAGCCTGAAATTCTATGAAATGGCGACTGAGAACCGTGCCTCCAAAAGAAGGGCAGTCATCGCCCCGTAGCGGTGAACAGGGGGGCACGTTTTCAGCAATTTCTACTACGGTGCCATCTGTATTAATCCAAGCTACGTCTAAAGAAATTAAACAGTTTTTCATCCAGATGGAGTGATAGTCATCCTGGTCGTAGACAAAAAACATACAGCGGTCAGATTGTAACTGTTGCCTATACATCAAGCCTCGTGCTCTCTCGTTTGCAGTGCGGGCAACCTCGGCCAAGAATCGCTTCCCCTTGGCAATTACATAACCTCCATCTACGTCTGTATTTGCACAAGCTACATTTGAGAACATCAACAAAATTGTGGCTAGGCTGAAGAAAAAAGTACGTCTCATAGACCCTCCATCAATTACTACCTTCTATGATACCGTTATTAGATGGTGCTTGTGGAGATGATTATGAAGTTTGTTGCCAGATTGTTTTTGGCATGTAGTTTTTGTTTTGGGGTTGTATCTGCCGATGATACCGGAAAAGAACTGCGGACGAGGCGACTAACTGGCACCATCAAGGTGGATGGTAAGCTGGATGAACCTGATTGGCAGAATCTGCCGGTGGCTACAGGTTTTGTTCAAGATTGGCCAGACCTTGGGCGACCAGCTACCCTACAAACTGAAGTCAAAGTTTTGTACGACGATAGAAATATATATGTTGGTGCGAGAATGCACCACACCCCTGGGAAGGCCAATATAATAAAGCGCATACACAGAAGGGATCAGGCAAGCTCTAGCGACTGGTTTGGGGTGCATATTGATAGTTTGTTAGACCGAAGTACTGCCTTTGGTTTTTTTGTAAATGCCGGAGGCGTTCAACGGGACGAAATGAAGTACAACGATACATCGACTGATACAAGTTGGGACGGAGTATGGGAAAGCGCGGTTTCTATAGATGAAGATGGATGGACTGCAGAAATAAAAATACCCCTCACGTTGTTACGGATTCGCCCAGGTGGTGGGGCGCAGACTTGGGGCATCAATTTTTATCGCGAAGATCAAGGTGCGATTCGTGAATACACTAGGTGGGAGTGGGTTCCACGTGGGCAGTCAGCATTCGTCAGCCGATTTCCATTGTTGGTTGGCATAGAAGGGTTAGAGCCACACCTAAGGCGGGAATGGATACCCTATTTAAGTGCTCAGCGTAAATTTGAAACAGCTGAGGAACGTTATGATGACCGTAAGTGGAATAATCGAATAGGGCTTGATGCCCACATTGGGGTGACAACAACTTCACAGCTCGACTTGACTATTTGGCCTGATTTCGGACAGGTGGAGGTGGATCAGGCAGTGATAAACTTGGGTACTACTGAAACATTCTTTACAGAAAAACGTCCTTTTTTTATTGAAGGGATGGACATTTTTAGGGTCATTGGTCAGGACCTGGTTTACAGCCGGCGAATTGGTACTGGCATTTATGTACCTTCACCGGATACTAACGAAATACTGTTAGATGCCCCAAGAGCAACAGACATCGGCCTAGCGGCAAAATATACAGCCAAATTACCGATGGGTCTAAATATTGGAGTGCTGGGAGCTTCTGTTGAACCTGCTAGGGCTGACCTACTTGATGCTGAAGGCAGTAAGTTTGAGAGGGAAATATATCCCATGACAAATTTTGGCGTTTTGAGGGTTCAGCAATTATTGGACAAGAGAGGAAGCTACATCGGCGGATTTGCTTCCTACATGCGTCAGGCAAAGAATACTGGGCGCGAAGCTCAGACGTATGCTCTGGATGGGATTTACAAGAGCCCGGATCGTAGCAATACCATCCAGGCATCCATCGCCAGAACAGATGCGGGGTATCGTCATCGGGATTCAGAGGATGGATGGCGGGCATACCTAGTAGCAGATCAACGCTGGAATAATGGGTTGAGTATCGGCCTAACTGCTGTAAATGCTGGCAAGAGCTTTGACCCCAACGACGTTGGTTATCTGAGCCGAGCAGATGAGCAACGAATTTCGCTTTCGATCTCTAAGCATCAGGATCATCGCTGGTGGGTGATCCGAAACTACTCTCCCAGTTTTGGACTCTCCGTCTCCAGAGATCAGGCTGGAAAAATCACTGGAAACTCTATGTCGACCGGTTTTATGGCAAATTTTATGAATTTTTGGTACTTGAGGTCTGAAGGCGGTGTTAATTTTTCAGCCTATGACGACCGCGAGCTTAGAACTTTCAGAGAGCCTACCAAAAAATACCTAAAGACAGTAGACAGTCCATACTTGACTGTATATGCAGATACATCAATGAATAAGCCATATTATCTAAGCCTTTCACTTGCCAGGGCATGGTATGAAGGCGGACCAAATGACGACATAAATTTGAATCAAACCATCAAGCCACATTCAGCATTTGAAATTCAGTTTGGTACTGGCTATACGAAATCCGAAGGCGGAAGGCGTTACATGGAGACATTGCAAGGTACGCCAATAACTGGGCTTCGTCGATTGAGTCAATTTAACCAAACGCTTAGAATTTCCTATGCTATTGATCCAAACCTAACCATCCAGTTTTTCAGCCAATGGTTGGCAGGTGCGTGGAATTACAGAGATTTCAAACAATATGTTGATGATGACACCTTGGCGGATTGGACAAATCCCACCTATAGAGCCGACAGTGCAAGAAACTGGACGCTGAACCTGATTAGTAGGTGGGAATTTAGGCCAGGTTCCACAGCCTACCTAGTCTATACACACGGAGCTTCGACAAACCAACTTATTAATCAAAATGCAAGCCTTAGCCCCTGGAACGATTTATCTATCCTAAAGCATCTTCCGAGCGATGACGTGGTTCAGCTAAAGATAAGTTGGTTGTTTAGATGAAATAAAAAACGCTTGACTTAATCAAACGATTGATTAAAATAATGGTTTGTATTGATCAATCGTTTGATCAATTTTTGCGAAATTGCTTTATGGTTACTCAATCACAAGAACCAAATCAGGACACACGCCAACGCTTGATGGAAGCGGCCCTACTGGCCTTTGCCGACAAGGGTTTTGATGGAGTTGGGGTGCGTGAAATTGCCCGAAAAGCAAAGGCAAATCCTGCGTTGATTGCCTACCATTTCGGTAGCAAAGAGGGGCTATATGAAGCTTCGCTGAAATGGTTTGCCGTAGACTTTTTCCAATGGATTCAAAACATACCAAGCGTTCCGGACAAGAATGCTCCTAACGCAAAAGCTGTTGCGCTTTTGGGGTTGAATACATTTATTAATGGGCTATTTGACCAACTGATAGCCAGTGGCCACAAAAAATATCAGATGAGCGAACTACTCCAAAAAGCGGCGCACAAACTTTGGAGTCAGGAAATGGCAGATCCGAGGACCGGATTGGTCGACCTTTTTTTGGAACAAGTCCGCAAAACCGCTGATCACATAATGGCCTGTGCGAGCATACTCAGGCCAGACATTTCAGGGCTTGAATTAGAAGCCGTGGTAGCAAGTATTCAAGGGCCAATATTTTTTTTCTACCGAAGTTTCAACTTCATCCAAACGTTGCGAGGTGGAGCTTTTACCAAGGATGATTTGAAAAAACTTTCTCAATACTTTACAGACTTCAGCATGAGGGGGCTTGGAATCCCCGATGTTTTTTTTAATGAAGGAGCCTAAAACATGCTCATATTTTTTCCGCCGGCGGTTATTGACTATCAGGAGGGCCTGAATGCTACCTATGACCGTAGCCATGCAAGCAGTAACGACCAAGTAAAGTTGGATTTTTTGGGTGCACTTTCCAGAGCAAGTATGGAAAATCCATTATTAAAAGCGGCAAAAGCTGTAGTCGACGAACGTAAGGGTCTAATAAAAACGATAAGAGCAGACGCATATCCTCAAGTTACCATTAATGGTGATTTTAGCCGGATCAAGGACGTCTCCATGCTAAACAGTAGTTTTGGAGAAAGCCTTACCAGCGAATCATCCTTCCTTCCTATTGACACGAGTGCCTTGACCGCGCCAAGGAGCTATTACACGACCAACATTGGTGTCAACCAGCCTCTATACCAATTTGGAAAAATCAGCACAGCTATTGACATTGCAAAAATGGGTGCAAATGAGTCTGAGTCAGCCTATAGAACATCCGAACTCAACGTATTACATGGCGTTGCAAAAGCATATTTGGCTGTGCTGTCTGCCAAGGCAGAGACTGAAGTAATTCAGTCCCGAATGGTGGCCGCAGAACAATTTTTGAACGATGTGAATGCCAAACTTGAGGTGCAGAGTGCAACAGAACTTGATCGCCTTCGGGCCGAGAGCGAACTCTATGCAGTGATGCCAGATGCCCTGCAAGCGGAAGCCAACCTAAAAAGGGCAAAGGAGGTTCTCAATGGGATGTTGGGTTTAGACCCAAAGACAGACATAGAACTGGCCGACATGGGGCAACCTCCAGCAATGGGTAGAGCGATTGCAGGTGAGGAGCGAAGCGAAATAACCCAACTAAAAATTCAGGAAGACATGCTTAAGGCCAATGATAAAATCATCAAGTCTGATCTCCTGCCCAAGATTGATATAAGTGCACAATATGGTTATCAGGCCGCAAAAACAGAAAATTTATTCAAAGAGCCTTACGATCCTTGGCGATTTACCATATCAATGCGCTGGCCGATATTTGATGGGTTGCGCATGAGCGGAAAACGAGCGCAAAATTTTGCCCAACTCGAACAAATTCGCCATATTCGTTCAAACCAAGAGCGCAACTTTGCAGTTGAGCTACAAAGTTCTGAGCGTGAACTAAATAAGGCTAGGGCTTTTTTGGAAGCCGCAAAAAAGGCACATGATACCGGGCAAGAAGCTCTGAGGGTCAGCAAAGAATCTTATGAGCAGGGACTGATTACAAGCCTTGATCTGCTTCAGGCAGAACGCACAGCCCATCAACTTCAAAGCCAGCTGAGAAGGGCTGAGCTAGGAGTATGGTCTGCAATTTTCGATTATCAACGTTCTAATTCTCAATTACCAAATTGATTTTGTCGCCATGTGAGGAATAAACATGAGTAAATCCAAAACAATCATCATTAGCTCTGCAATAGTCCTGATCGTTGTAGGCTCTATTGCCCGCAACCGCTACAAGCGCAATGAAGAGCTAAACAAGCAACAGCATATAAAAGACTTAGCAGAAATACCTGTCACCGTAGCCAGGGTAGAGTTGAAGAGTTTTCGATCAGCCATACCATTCACAGGCAACCTTCTGGCTGTAAATAGAGCCGAGCTAAAAGCAGAAGTTTCAGGTCGCCTGACAAGGGTTGCAGTTTTTGAAGGCGACCGAGTTTCACGCGGTTCGGTACTCTCTGTTCAGGATGAAGAAGACCTTTTGTTGGCGGTTTCTGCCGCAGAAGCCCAGCTTGTACAGGCCAAAGCACAGGCACAGCAGGCTACTAGTGACTATGAGAGAGCAAGCCAGTTGTTAGAAAAGCGTAGTATCACTAAGCAAGCGGCGCAACAGGCAGAAACATATTACACAGCATCCCAGGCAGGTGTTATGTCGGCTGAAAGCAATTTGGGATTGGCAAAGAGCCGTCTCCACAAAGCACAGATTCGCAGTCCATTCGATGGGCAAGTAGCACTTTGCCTTGTAAAAGTTGGCGAGATACTCAATCCTGGTCAGCCTGCTTTTAGCGTTGTCGATAACACAAAAATGGAGATTGAAGCCGACTTGCCAGCAGACAGTTTGAGTATTGTTAAGCCTGGCCTTAGAGTGCGCTTTACAGTTCCTGGATTTGATACAAAATTTGAAGGACAGGTAGCCCAAGTTGCTCCTGCAGTGAGACAGGATGGTCGCACCCTAAGGGTGAGAATTGTAGTTCCAAATAATGATGGAACCTTAAAGAGCGGATTATTTGCAGAGGGGGAAATAATTTCCAGCCAAGAATTAGAAAAACCGGCCATACCATCTAGCATCATAACTGCCACTGGGCGGAGTGCAGACATATTCATAGCAGAAGACAATATCGCCCGCAGAATCAGAGTTTCAGTAGGAAGCGATCAAGACGGCTGGAGACCTATCGAAAGCGGCGATATGGCACCCGGAACTATGATAGTGGCTCAGGGTCGAGAGTTGGTGGCAGAAGGTGCTCGCCTAAAAGTTGTCGACCAAATCGGAACATCTAAGGAGCAGGTGAACTAGTATGTGGCTGTCAAATGTCTCAATAAAGCGACCTGTCACAACGACTTGTATAATGATGGGCTTCATAGTGCTGGGGTTGTTCAGCTTGCGAACGCTTGGGCTGGATAGCTTCCCAAAAATTGATTTTCCAGTTGTAACAGTAAGTGTCATTTACCCTGGAGCTAGTCCGGATGCAGTAGAACAAGACGTAGTGAAGAAAATTGAAGAAGTGATCAACCCCCTAGAAAAAATCAGGGAAATAAGTTCAACCAGCATGGATTCTGTTGGTCTTGTCGTGGCTGAGTTTGAGCTAGAGAGGGATGTTGATAAGGCGATGGAGGATGTTAGATCCGTCATTGCCCAAATAAGGCGAGACTTGCCAGATACAATTGAAGAGCCGGTAGTACGCAAAATCGACCCTTCCCAAAGCCCAGTGCTAAATTTAGTCTTGCGTCCGATAAACCCCGAACAAGGTATGACCGATAAGGAACTGACTCGGATTGCAGATGAGTTTCTCAAGCGAAGACTCGAAAACGTGCCGGGGGTAGGCAAGGTCGACCTTGTGGGTGATGCAAAGAGAGAAGTTGCAATTCAGGTTGATCCTTACAAAATGGAGGCGTTGGGTATAACCCTTCCCCAAATAATAGGTGCTGTGGGAGGTGATACTATTGCCATCCCAAGTGGCAACCTACTACAGGACACTAGGGAAATTTCTGTGCGGATTGATGCCAAGGCTCGCCAAGTTGAAGACTTTGAGTATGTGATAGTAGGAAATCAACAAGGCAGACCAATCGAACTAAGGGAAGTTGCAACGATTGTTGACGGAGAAAAGGAGAGGCGCACCCTAGCTCGGTTTAATGGCCAAAACGCTATCGCTCTGGAGTTACAGCGACAGTCTGGTGGCAATACAGCCGCGATGGTCAAATCCGTAAAGGCCGTACTAGAAGAGATAAGGCCCGAACTGAATGATAGAGGCATCGAATTTGTTGTTGCCAAGGACCAATCTAAATTCATAAATGAATCCGTGCATGATGTCGTGATAACTATTCTTATTGGTGCGGCCATCACTATCTTGATTGTGTTTTATTTCCTCAAATCTTGGCGTAGCACAATTATTACAAGCCTTACGCTACCGGTTTCAATCATCGGATCATTTATCATAATGAAAATTTTGGACTTTACCTTGAATACAGTTACGTTGATGGCTGTATCTCTGGCGGTAGGTATTTTGATAGACGATGCTATCGTTGTCCGAGAAAATATTACCCGCCATGCAGAGATGGGCAAAGACCATGTCACTGCCGCCATAGAAGGTACTGCCGAAATCGGCCCTGCCGTTGTTGCAACCACCATGTGTATATTGGCGGTTTTTGTGCCTGTGGCATTCATGGGTGGAATAGTGGGAAGGGTTTTCTTTTCCTTCGGAATGGTGGTGGCTTTTGCAGTGGCCATTTCCCTCTTTGTCAGCTTTACTCTTGACCCGATGCTCAGTTCCGTGTGGCCAGACCCCGAGCATGGCCAAGGACACGGACATGGCGATTTTCATTCCAGAACCCGCAAAAAGCGAGGTTTTATTATGAAATCCGTGGGTTGGTTCAACGTTTATATTGACCGATTGGAAAGGTTTTACAGCAAAGCTATTGAATGGGCACTCGGTCACCGCAAAACGGTTATGACTATAGGTTTGGGTAGCTTTGTCTTGGCGGTTTCACTTATGGGTTTTTTAGGGGGAGAATTTCAACCCGAATATGACAGGGGCGACTTGCAAGTAAGCTTCAAGACAGAGCCGGGAGCTAACCTTGATGCCTCCATGCGGAAAGCAGAAGAACTGGAAAAAATTATTTCTACAAAACTAGATGGTACTCCCAACCCAGAAATAAGCATCATATACACAGCTATTGGAACAGGCATGGTGGGTACTCTTAATGAGGGTTACATCTATATCAAGCTATCAGACGAAAAACGCCGTAGCTATGTGCAGATTAGGCGAGAATTGAGGGATAGGCTCAGCAAGGTTCCCGGAGCAGAAATTGGTGTGGGTGTAGTTTCTGACATGCCTGGAGATAGCCGGCCATTTAACATCGCTATACTCAGCCCGGAAAGAAAACTTACCGAAAGAGCCGAACCCCTTGTGCGAGGGGTGTTTGAAAAAATTACAGGCGCAGTGGATATAACCAGTAGTAACGACAAGGGCAAGCCAGAAATAAGGCTGGTTATAGACAGAAAGAGGGCTTCCGACCTGGGTGTTTCTCCGATGGCAATCGCTAATGTTGTTAGGCCAATGGTAGATGGGCTTGATGTAGCAAAATATGAAGACATATCGGGTGAACAATATAACGTCAGATTGCGACTATCAGAAAAAAATCGTGCAACCATTGATCAACTTGGTTCACTAACCGTAGCCTCAAGCAAAAAAGATCAGGCAGGAAACGCAATAAACGTAAAAGTATCCAACGTGGCCACATTTGAGGAAGGCATTGTCCAGGCCAAATTCCAGAGACGCAGGCTACAAACGCAAATAACCCTGAGTGCCAACAAGGAAGGCAAAACTCTCAACGAAGTGACAGGCGAATTAGCAAAAGGTATCGAACTACTTAAGGCCGATGGCACATTACCACCAGGTGTGTCGGTTGGTTTTGAAGGTATGGCGCGCTACAGTGCAGAAACAGCTCAGCACATGGCCACAGCTATACTGCTGGCATTGTTCTTTATTTACTTTGTTTTGGCAAGCCAATTTGAGAGCTTTAAGCTCCCAATTACCATCATGTTGACATTGCCCCTATCATTGGTCGGAATGGTTATCATGCTACTGATTACAGGGGATTCCATGTCCATGATGTCCCAAATTGGCCTTATCATGTTGATGGGTTTGGTGGTCAAAAACGCCATCCTATTAGTTGACCGCACGCTTCAACTCATGCGAGAGCGCAACATGCCACGTCACAAAGCACTTGTAGAGGCGGGCATGACCCGTTTACGTCCAATATTAATGACCAGCCTTGCAATTATAGGTGGAATGTTGCCACTGTTCCTCGCCATCGGTGCCGGGGCCGAAATGCGCGCCCCAATGGCAAGGGCAGTGGTGGGTGGTATAATCACATCGACCCTCTTGACGTTAATTGTCATCCCAGTATTTTTTGACATCTTGGATGAATTTAGCATCAAAAAGCTGTGGAAAAAAATCATAGGGAAATAAGTTTATTGGTTTATTTCCACAAAGTTGCTCCAGTTTGATGGCAACTTGGTTTAGGCTAATCAGCACTTTCCCTTTCCAACCCCCCATACTTAGCTACAATTCTTTTTTCGCCACCCTCAAACCTGATTGTGTAGGTGAGCATGTCTCTGGCTCCGGTGGAGCCTGTTATCACGCCTCTACCAAAGCGGGGGCTACATACATGCGTTCCAATTGCCCATGCTTTTACTGGAGTTGATTGTTGGTCTTTGAAGTCGTCTGGCTTTCCTATCGAATGACTATCATTGAAGGACTTGTCGGGATTAAAACCTTCGTTTGTGGTATTTACTGCTATCTCAGACAACTCCATTTGGGAATTAGCACGGTCAAAGAAGTTTCTGATGCGTTGCAATTCTGTGGCTACGCTTACACCACCACTAGTGCGTTGATGGCCATATTGTCTGCCATGTGTTGTTCCTTGGATTGATTGATATAGTTGTGAACCCCACCTAATTGGATTTTCGAGAGCACCTTCAGGCAGTTCCTTCAAAAACCTGCTGGGCATAGATAACATTTCTTGCCCTATCATTCTCCTTCTCCGAGCGGCTGTGATATTTAGCTTGCGCTGTGCCCTCGTGATAGCCACATAAAAAAGTCTTCTCTCTTCTTCCAGCCCCTCTTCTGTCTCCCTTGCATTGCGATTTGGAAACACCTCGTCTTCAAGCCCCACCAAATATACAGTTGGGAACTCCAGCCCCTTTGCACAATGGATGGTCATTAGGGAAAGTATGGCACTTTGTTCCACCTGGTCGGCATCCGAGGCTAGGGTGACTCTGTCCAAAAATTCTGCCAGACGTAGTCCAAGCTCTTCAGCTTCAACAGCCGCAGAAATAAATTCCTCCAGATTGCGGATTCTCCCCTCGGATTCCAGAGAATTTTCATCCTCCAATGCCTGAAGATATCCCGACTCAATAAGAACCCATCGAATTACTCCCCCAAGGGTCTGCGATGGCAATTCGGATGCTACATTTTTGAACAGTTCCAAAAATTTAGCCAACTCCCGCTTGGCCCGGCCTTTAAGTTCTCCTAACATCAACATCCGCTCAATACCTTCCAATGGGGTTCCATCTTCCGGAATCGCAGATTCG
Organism: Holophagaceae bacterium; assembly: GCA_009783055.1. Lineage (GTDB taxonomy): Bacteria > Acidobacteriota > Holophagae > Holophagales > Holophagaceae > WRHW01. The sequence continues at coordinate 11,014 of WRHW01000022.1, read as the reverse complement.
ATTTTTTGAAGAGTAGAAAGTCCAACTCCCCTCTTTGGTTCGCTAATGGCTCTGCGAAAGCTGACTAAGTCGAATGGGTTTGAAATCAAGCGGAGGTATGCCAGTACATCTTTTACTTCCTTGCGTTCATAAAATTTTACTCCTCCAACGAGCTTGTATGGCATATTGACTGCACGCAAAGCGTCCTCAAATTGTCGTGACTGCCAGTTTGCCCTGTACAAAATTGCAACCCGCTGTGATGGAAAAAAATCCATTCCACTTCGTATCTGGTCTACCACCCAGTCTGCCTCAGCCCGCCCTTCGTCCAATAATTTGAAAGTAATTTGCTCCCCATCACCGAGGTCTGTCCAAAGGGTTTTTCCTAATCGTTGGCTATTATTTGAAATTACAGTAGATGCCGCATCTAGGATTTTTTGGGTAGACCTATAGTTCTGCTCAAGTTTTATTTGTCTGGCCTCCGGAAAATCCCTTTTGAAATCAAGTATATTTCTTATGTCTGCCCCTCGCCATCCATAGATTGACTGGTCTTCATCGCCGACAACGCATAGATTTTGGTGACTGCGGGCTAGGTGTTGCACCAAAAAATACTGTGCTCGGTTTGTATCTTGATATTCATCCACTAGGATATATGGAAATTTTTGGGCATAGATATTTCTGATGACATCATTTCGCAAAAGGCGCTCAGTGTAGAGCAATAAATCGTCAAAGTCGCAGGCTCGATGCGTTTTAAGCCCCCTTTGATACAGGTCATAGGCCTCAATTGCTTTGCGCGTCCATGCATCCAAAGCCTCCTCTAGTGCCTCCTCCGGAAGTAGACAGCGGTTTTTGAAATCGCTAATAAATTCCAATACCCGGCGAGGATGAAATTGTTTTTCAGATAACCTCAATTCTGTAAGTACCTGCTTTATAAGGCTCTTTTGATCTGAGGGGTCAAAAATTACAAAGTCTTTGCCTACAGGGGTCTTATCCCCATCACGCCGGAGGATACGGGTACAAAAGCTATGAAATGTGCTCATCCACATTTGTTCTATGGGAACAGACACCAATCTCTGTACCCTCTCCCGCATTTCCTCGGCGGCCTTATTTGTAAACGTCATGGCCAAAATAGAACTAGGGGGGATACCAGTTTCTTCAATCAGCCAAGCTATTCGTCTTGTTATTACGGTTGTCTTGCCTGAACCGGCACCTGCCAATATCAGCAATGGTCCGTGAACGTGTTGAACGGCTTCACGTTGATGAACATTTAAGTCCTGCAAAAGGGGGGGGTAGGGGGGAGAATTTGAATCGAGCATACTATCAGTTTACATGTGGTAAAATTTTCTGGATGCGTTACTCTAAAAAAATGCCCCCATGGCGGAATGGCAGACGCTGCGGACTTAAAATCCGTTGCCAGCAATGGCGTCCCGGTTCAAGTCCGGGTGGGGGCACCAAAGTTTCAGACAATTACTGCGATTTCAATGCAGAGTATCCTAAAAAACCCATAGTACCCGTACCAGATGCTAGGTTACAGCCCTCTTCCAATAATTACTAACCAACTACTTGCCGATTGACCAATTCCATTTACCGACAGAAAATCCGTATTGGGCTATAAAACTATTTTTCAGGTTGGTATAAACTATACTCGTATTGAAACGAATACAAGTTGTTTTGGGTTTTTGGAAAAGATTTTTTGGAGTTGTCAACATGAATAAAAAGTTATTGATTTTTGGCGGTATTGGGCTTGTTGTCCTGATTGGGGTTGGCCTTGCATTCCGCAAGGACGATGGGATGGCAATTACGACTTCAAAGGTTGGACGTGAAAACCTTGTTTCAAAGGTTAGTGCCAATGGCAAAATTCAGGCTGTCAGAAAGGCTGACTTGAGTGCACTATATTCTGGCCAAGTGACTAGGCTTGCAGTCAATGAAGGTGATGTAGTGAAAAAAGGGCAGTTTCTGCTGGAAATTGATCCCTCTAGGACAAAGGCCGCTGTAGATGGATATGGCGCGGCGCGACAAGCGGCTATGGCAGACTTGGATTCTTCCAAGTCTAGGTATGAACAAGCTCGGTCAGATTTTAGGCGAGCAGAAAGCAATTGGAATGCAGGTATTATTTCCGAAGCAGAATTTGAAAACTACAAGACAGCCTTAGCAACAGCAGAAAGCTCTGTGCAGAGCCTTACCAAGCGCGTTGAGCAGGCAACTGCCAGTTTGCAGGAGGCTCAAGTTTCTCATTCAAAAACCGTTATCGAGTCGCCTATGGACGGAATTGTCACATCCAGGCGAATTGAGGAAGGTGAAACCGCTGTTATAGGTGTACAAAACCAACCTGGCACAGTTCTCCTCACAGTATCTGACATGAGTCAAATTGAGACTGAATTGGAAGTGGACGAGGCGGCTATTCCAAATGTCAAGATGGGACAGGAAGCAGAAGTGCGAATTGACGCATATCCAAACAAAATTTTCAAAGGCCTCGTGACCGAAGTTGGTGGTAGTCCATTGCTAAGCAGAACAGGAGGACAGGAGGCCATTAAATTCAAGGTAAAGGTTCAAATCCTAGACCCACCAGATACCATCAAGCCAGGCCTCAGCTCTCAGGCAGACATTTTTACAGGCACAAGTAATGATGCGCTTGCAATACCTTTTCAATCACTTGTGGTTAGGGACATAGTGTTGAAGGAGGGTGAAAAATTCAATCCAGGCGACAAGAGGGAAGAGGAAGGGGTTTATCTTTTAGAAGGCGACAAAGTCAAATTTGTAAAGGTAGAAACCGGACTTACAGGTGACATGAGTGTGGAAGTGATTTCCGGATTAAACGAAGGCGACACAGTAGCTTCTGGGCCACTGAGGACACTCAGGGAACTGAAGGATGGTACTAAAGTAAAAGCCGATGCCAAAAAATCAGGTAAAAAATAGAAGCTGAGGCCATTTTGAATTTCTCCGAATTATTTCGCTCAGCGATACGCTCACTATTTGCCCACAAGCTCCGTAGCTTTCTTACGCTGTTGGGCATGGTCATCAGCGTTTCGGCCATCGTTGCGGTCGTTAGCATCATCTCTGGGTTGACCCAAAGTATTAAAAATGAACTAAATCTTTATTCTCCAGACATGTTTCAAGTGAGCCGCTTCGGGATGATCATGGGTAGGGAGCAGTGGCTCGAAGCACTCAAGCGACCAAACGTAACAGTGGATGACTATCGTCGCCTAAAAAACGCAGATCTCCCTTCAGTTGCCGAGGTTGGTGCGGCGGCAGGGACAGGTCGGATAGTTTCTAATGGAGAAAAAAAAGTCGAAGGCACAAGTATCGTAGGCGTAACGGCTAATCTTGCAACAATACTCAACTTAAATGTAGACGATGGAATTGGCAGATTTTTTTCTGAATCCGAAGAAGACGCGGGCAGATATGTGGCCTATATCGGCTCCGATATAAAAGATGAGCTATTTGGTTCCCAAGACCCAATTGGCAGGACAATCCTGGTTGCAGGATTACCTTTCAACGTGATAGGAGTTATGAATAAAAAGGGCAAATCGCTCATAGGCGATCAGGGCTGGGATACTCGTGTCTGGATACCATTTTCTACTTACAGGCGTAATTTTATTCGACCATGGTCTTCGATAGAAATATATCTAAAAGCAAAGAGCCTAGACGTGGTAGAAGAAGCCAAAGATGAAGTACGAGCTTTCCTCAGAGCATTGCGACATACAAATTTTCGAGCTCCAGACCCCTTTGGACTTGTTTCTCAGGAATCTGCGATGGAAATGATAAAAACAGCCACTGCCGCCAGTTTTTTGTTTATTGTGGCAATTACTGGCGTGAGCCTCTTTGTAGGTGGCATTGTCATAATGAATATTATGTTGGTCAGCGTTGCCGAGCGCACACAGGAAATAGGCATACGGAGGGCATTGGGCGCAAGAAAGGGAGACATTAGTCGTCAGTTTTTGTTAGAGGCCGCGCTTATGTCAGGTGTTGGTGGTGTGTTTGGGTTTTTGCTAGGAGCAGGTCTGGCTCTGAGTGTACGTGGGATGACAGGTTTCCCTGCTCAGGTTACGCCAACGATTGTTGTTATGGCAATTGGCTCCGCAACTTTTGTTGGGCTTACAGCAGGCTTCTTGCCAGCCAGAAGGGCCGCCAATTTGATCGTCATTGATGCTATAAGGGCGGAGTGAAAAATGGCTATCCAACTTCGCAAAATGACATTTGTTCATGCACTTAGCTTTGAAAACATTCGCTTTGCGTTAAATTCCATCAAAGTGCAAAAACTACGCTCTTTTCTTACCTTGCTAGGTATCGTGGTTGGTGTAGCGACAGTCATAATGATGGTCAGCTTGGTGGCTGGCTTTAATGGTGCCATCACTAGCCTTTATGAATCCTATGGAATTTCCAATGTGGAAATTCGGCAATTCGATCCTCGCCATGGCATGAATAATAGCGCGATTCCCCCTGAGCAGTTACGACGACCCGCTCTGTTACTCGAAGATGTAGACATGCTCAAGCGGAGTTTGACTCTCGCAAAGGCCATTAGTCCCGAGCGACATCTTTGGGGCAACGTCTCAATAAAAAATTCTAAGGGGAATGAAGCAAATTACCCCGCGCTTTCAGGTGTAACGCCTGAATACGCAACTGTAAATAACGTCGAGGTAGAAGACGGCAGATTCTTTGTATCAACGGACATTTACCACGCTACAAGGACATGTGTTGTCGGGGCTGATGTGGTTAAGGCACTCTACCCAACAAACGATCCCCTCGGTCGAGAAATTTACTTTGATGGGGTGCCATTGCGTATTATTGGCATCACCAAAAAGAAAGGCTCCTTCATGGGGCAAAGCCTTGATAATTACGCATATCTCCCGATAAGCACCTTTGATGAAATGTATCCACAAGTAAAAAATAGACGCTATAACCCTCTATGGATTTCATTAACTCCCAGATCGGCAGGCCAGGTGACTAATTTGATTGATGAAGTTACTACAGCAATGCGAGCAAGAAGGGGGCTAAAGCCAGGTGAGCCAAACAATTTTGCAGTCATTACAAGTGAAAGCGAGCTTGAATCAGTAAGGAGCATGACAAATAAAATTGCGGCCGTAATGATACTGATTGCCAGCATAGCCTTAATTGTCGGTGGGGTTGGAGTAATGAATATTATGCTGGTTAGCGTTACCGAACGCACTCGGGAGATAGGCGTAAGAAAGGCACTTGGGGCTACCCGAAAGGATATAGCCGCTCAATTCCTCGTAGAGGCCATAACCCTCACAGGGGCTGGAGGCACTTTGGGGATTATCTTTGGCGTTGGGGTGGGTTTTATTGTCAAACTCATAACTGGTTTCCCAGTTGCGGCTCCCATCTGGTCAGTAATTGTAGGGTTTTGTGTCAGCACCGGCACTGGCCTAGTCGCTGGCCTATGGCCGGCCGTAAAAGCCGCCAGGCAAGACCCTATAGAAGCTCTGAGATATGAATGAAGGTTGGATACTTCCAAAAAAAGCATTCGGAAACCTATCACAATGGGATTACACTGTAATTGTGTAAGAGGAATATCCATGAAGTTGCTCAATCGAAATATTGCAGGCGTTTCACTGGCAATAATTGCCATAGCTAACATAGCAGGACTTGGAGTTGGTTGTTCTAATAGGCCCAAAGCTGGGGCGGCAAGGATTTATACAGGTAGCCTTACGGCTCCCCAGCTATTAGAAAAGGGTACACTAGAACTGCATAGGAAAAAGTGGGAGGATGGTCGTCGCACCCTGAAATTAATTGAAGAGTTTCTACCTGGGGCCGCAGAATTTCCAGCCGCCAAGTTGCTTCTGGCAGATAGCTATTTTTATGGGTCAAAATCTAGCTTTCCAGAAGCAGAAGTTGAATATCAGAGTCTATTGAATTATTTTCCAAACCATCCCAAAAGAGAATATGTCTTATATCGGATAGCCCTTTGTAGATATGCCTCCATCGAAAATGGCGAAAGAGATCAAACCGCAACTCACAAAGCAATTGAGGCATTCAATAGACTGTTGCAAGAATCCCCCGGAACCCCCTATGCAACGGATGCCAGGGCCAAAATCACTCAGTGTTGGAAGCGATTGGCAGAACACGAATTGGTGGTCGGAATTTTTTATGTAAACTCATTTCAGTGGGTCGCCGCAGAAAATAGATTAAAGGGCATGTTAGAAACCTATCCCGAATACTCAGACCGCGAGCGCGCTTATTTTTATCTGGGCGAAGCATTGAGGCGAAAAAACCCCGGAGCCGACCTTTTTACCCAAGAATATAGTGCCTTTCTAGATACCATCAACAAACAAGAAGAAGACTCATTGACAGCTCAAGAGAGAAAGCAATGGGTTGCCCACTGGAATGCATTTGCTAAGGCAGAAGTTGGCAAATATACAGCAGAGGCTAGGTCATATTTCCAGCGTCTTGTGGAAAGTTACCCAAGCAGTATTTGGGCGGGACGGGCAAGGGATAGACTCCTCGAACTAGGCCAAACCAGAATCACTGAAGAGTTGGATGGCTGATCTATAAACGTCCTGCGTTGTCTGCATCATCCAGCGACATCTGTACGACACGGAGGCATTTTTGATCCTCAAATCAATTCGCCGTACAAACGAAAACCCCCATCACTGGGGGTTTTCAGTGGTGGCGCGATTTCTTTCGAACCCCAAAAGTAACGCAACTAATTTCAATCACTTACGCGCCATACAAAAACAGCAAGCCCCCAAATAAGCCCCCGTCAACCAGTTCTTGAGGGGGATTTCACTCAAATGGATGCTTGCGTACCTTCCACAAAAGGACGCTATGGACATGATAGCACCCAATGCGCCGCATTGACACTCCAGAAACTGCATTTTGTTTCGTACATGAATGGAAGCCAAATATCCTCCGATTCCTCCGATAGCCTTATGTACCAAGAGTTTCATGCCTCCGAATATCCTCCACCTACCCTCCAACCGCCTTTCAATTCCTCCGCTTGCCTAATAAATCAGCATCTTGCCTTTAAGGAATTGTCCAGAATGATTATTACAATCATTCGGGACATGCCTCTAGCACTAACAGCAGTCACTGAAAACAGCCAGTCAAGGATGCAGGATTGCTCGCCTGTTCCTCGGCAAAGTGGTTTGGGTCTCGTATACGATGCCGCTGTCTTTGTCGGTCTTGACTTGGTAGTGTTCCATGTTCACCAATAGATGTTTCTGATTGATTGGCGAATAGCCAGAGTATGTCGAGAGCGAGGCTTATTCGGTGTTCCCGAAGTAGGTTGATAGCAGAAATTATGGATGGAGCCACTGCCGTGAGGTGGCGGCTTTTGTGTTTGCTTCGATTTTGGCCTCTTGAAAAAATAGCAGTACGGGTCTACTCTGTATTCAAGAAGCTCCGCATGGTTCACCCATGCGGTTCCCATTCCCGGCGGAATGGGGCATTTCCCCGATGGTCGCATCCATCGGACCCATCGCCCGGCGGCGTTGGTGAGTTTCCAACGGGCTTTGCCCTAACGGACCCGGTTGCCCGCGCAACCGGTTTTATTATGCCGTCAAAAGTGCAGACACCGTCTGCACTTTTGACCCCTTGTGCTTTTGGGTTGGCTAGGGGTTTGCCCTGAAACGATATGCCAAGGGCTTCTTAATTAGAAAAATCCCCTCTCTTGCGTTGTAACCTCATCTGCGTTACATTAGCGTGAAGGGGTGGATGACATGGAAAAAACTGCAACACTGAATCTTAGGATCAACCCAGAAGTAAAGAAATCAGCAGAAACGGTTTTGTCCCAGCTAGGCGTGCCGATGGCGACTGCGGTTGACATCTTTCTAAAACAAATCACCCTGACAGGCGGCATTCCCTTCGCTGTCACTTTACCGAAATCGCCCAACAGCATCAACGCGGATAACATGAGTGCGTCACAGATTCGGGATAAGCTGAATGAGGGATTGGCAGACATTGAGAGCGGAAACGAACGTCCGGCTAGGGAAGCCTTCGCTCAATTCAGAGAGAGCCGCTTTTCATGAAGCATTATGACGTTCTGATTTCCAGTAAGGCATTTGAGGACATGGAGGCGATTTTCGATTACATCGCCGGAACGCTTCTTGAGCCTAGAACCGCTGAGAATCAATACGATAGAATCGCAGACGCTATCTTGTCCTTAGAGAAAATGCCGGAGCGCATAAGGCTTTTGGATTCCGAGCCTGAGCGTTCCAAAGGGCTGAGGCCGTTGCTTGTGGACAATTATACCGTTTTCTTCATCATCAAAGCCAAGACGGTTCACATCGCAAGGGTGCTGTACAGTGCGTCAGACCTTAGAAAACGGCTGTCTGAGGGATGAGTAGTCTAAGGTTTTGTCTCTATGGCGAACCACAGAATCTCATGCCCTATCATACTCTCAGGGGAAGAAAGCGAGTATGATAAACGTGTATAGGGAGTTTGGATGGGGCGCAAGGCAGGATCAGCCGATGAGGGCGGCAAAGGCAAAAAGCGGGGTACCCAGCAGTCCCATTCAGGGCAACAGGACATGATCCATTCTGAAATAGGCGCGGAGGCCGCGTTGAAGGCATACCCTCCAAGTGACATCATTGAGGTGGAGATGGTAGCAGTTGCAAAAGATGGCGAACATGTGCGTCAAACAATGCCAATGTCGCGCAAGTTTTTTGATTTCCTTTTTGAAAGGGCAGAACTTGATAGGTATTTTGAGGATAAAGGCTGGATAGACGAAGGAGAAGACAACAGATTCCAGACCTACTCAAAAGACTGCGATGGCCACAGAGTAATCATTAACCAGAGAAAAGATGGCAGATGGATTGGTTCATTCGGACATAACAAATTCAACTCCCCACCTAAGTGGATGAACTCGAACCCTCGAGTATTACAGGAACGACTGGATGAATTCATTAATGAGTTCAAGGTCAATCCAGAATTAAGGGAAGAGACCGAGCGCAAAGGCAATTGGTACCTATATACTCCTGAATATGAAAAAGAGCGCAGTAACAAACTCAGAGACGAAGATCGGACGAACCATCAAGAAATAAGCAATCAGCTTCATGCCCTGAAAGATTTATTGCTTGAGCTTGGCATCTACAAAGAGGGGCAGGTAAGCCCGATTTATTTTTTCTACAACCCAAACACAAAAGAATTTGAGCTTGAGACTACATCAGGAGATATCATAGCAACATGTACGGACTTTGAAGAAATGAAATCTATGATCAGAAAATTCCACGCCGATGGGACTTTTGAGCAGTGGACAGTGCGAAAAGGCACGTAGGCGGTCGCAGTGCTCAATGAATGTGGTCAAGGTATCCAAGGGACATTCGAGAGCCTCAGTCCCGACCTAGGGGTAAGCTACAATGGTAGTTCTGGAGTCCCGAGGGAAAGCATACAGACCTCCCACACCAGAAGGGTAGAAAGGTAGTATAATCAAAAAGCTAAAAAAGCGAATTTATTGATTCTCCATTATACTTTTTCCGTTGCTGGAACCAACCACATGAGCTTTTTTGGATGGAAAGCAACAGTGGTTTTCTTTTCGACTATCAAGAAAGCTCTCTCATTCCCACAGTAGTAATAATGAAAATCTGGCTTACCTGTGTATGGAATATTAGAATCCTGACATATTTTAGAAAATTCACTTAGGATTTGGTCGAAATTATCTCTAACCCAATTTTCAGCAAAAATGGCGTTCGTCACTGTTTTACTAATAAAATAATGTTTTTTTTGTTTATAAAGAGGTAAATATACATTTTTTCCAGTATCAATTCCAGTACAAATTTCGTATTCGGTTAGACATTGAAGAGCATCATCTGGGACATTAGGAATCATTTGAGTACCCATAGGAAGTCTGGAATCTTCAAGTATCTCGGGCCAATTATTTTCGATAATAACTAAACAGTTTCTTCTAAACCATTCATTTCGCGAATTGTTTGTCGGATGCGATATTACATCAATGAAATATACTGTGTTATTGTAAACAGTGACGAGTAATAAATTTTTATTTCTTGGAGCAAACCCATTCTTACCAACTTTAGGTAGTACATCATTTTTGTGTGCAGATAAATGTAAATGAAGGACATGATATAAATGGAATTGATGTTGATTCACTGCAAAATCGCTATCAACATTAAGCATTTTCTTTCTTTTCTCACTATGAAAACAGTTTACGTCAACTCCATTTTCAACCCATTCTTTCATTTTTTCGACAGATGATTTTAGCTCGGGACTAACACATATTTTCGCAGACAGTTCTGATGATAATATCACTTTCATTTTTGTTGGGGCAATCCATTGGGCAAAATAGTCATAGTGCAAGGCAAGCAGTTTCTCTGCACTCAGTCCTTCCGCTCCTTTGGAGATGACGAACCCTATTTCCCTATAGCAATTCCGTTTATGGTAGTCCATAGCCACAATGGTTGATCCAGCCTTTGGCATCAACGGGCGTGATGGAGTCCAAGGCCTCAACGATGGCCGGGGTCAACGCCTCGGCAGTCCGGGCCTTCACTTTGCGCAAATAGGCTTTGATCTTGGACCAGGCCTGTTCTATCGGGTTAAAATCCTGGGAATACACAGGGAGGAACACCACATTTATGCCTTTGTCAATAAGCGGTTGCAATGCGCCTTTCACTTTGTGTGCCGACAAATTGTCCAAAATCAGCGTGTCTCCTTTTTTCAAGGCAGGGGCAAGGCAGTCTTTGATGTAAGCCCCAAAAAATTCTCCGTTCAACGTGCCTTTGTAGGTGAGCGGGGCGATTATCCCCCCCAGCCCTAAAGCCCCAATGAGCGATGTCCTCTCGAACCTGACATCCGGCACGTAGTCCTCTACACGCTCGTTTGAATAGCCGCGGCCATAATGGCGCGTCATACCGCAGTTCACCCCGGTCTCGTCCAGCCAGTAGGTGCTTGATGTATCTACCTCGCCCTGCCCCGACTGCCAAACGGCCCGCGCTTCGACAACGTCCGGGCGGTTCCGCCCGCTTGGATGGAGCGTTTTTTTTTGTATGTCATGCCCAGTTTGATGAGCCGCTCGGAAAGGGCCGACTTTGCTATCGGCAGGGGCAGGTCTTTTATCAGTTTTGACAAA